>NZ_LWER01000432.1:0-26985 GCF_001634775.1 Sulfitobacter sp. HI0027 | reverse complement strand
CAGTCCTCGCTCCAATCGAATTGGAAGGCTTCGCCGGGCGCGAACACCAAAGGCACGTAGGTGCCGCGCCCCGTCGTCTGTTCCGCTCGATGCCGATCTTCACGCCATGCCCGGGCGAAAGCTGCTACGCGTTCATAGGAGCCATCATATCCCAGCTTCACCAGATCAGCATGCATTTGCTTCACTGTCCGCCGCTCTTTGCGTGACTTCCGCGTCTGGATTAAAAGCCAGGCTGACAGCCGATCCGAATAGGGATCCAGCTTGCTTGGACGCTTGGGCGTCTTGAACTGCGGTTCCACCGCACCTTCACGCAGATACTTCTTTATCGTGTTCCGAGACAAACCCGTCCGCCGGGCAATCTCCCTGATTGGCATCTTGTCACGCAATGCCCAGCGTCGAATGACACTCAAAAATCCCATGTCGATCACTCCAAATCCCCCCAACCAAAACCGTCGGGGAAGTGTGTTCACATGGGTCAATTCTCAGTGACAATTTATGGGGCTACCGGGTCAGTTCTCAGTGACAATCAACAGTCAGGTATCTATCTTCGGTCATCGTTTGTTCTCCACTCTTTTGATGGAATTACTCCCCACAGCGACAGAACAAAGGAAGAACAATGGGGATTCAGAAAATAATTGAATATATAGGCCGTAGACGGCTCTGGGGGGGGTGCTAATCCTGCGAACACTGGTCGGAATTCTCAGGATTAGCAGGCCTAACCTTCTCCCTATAGCTATCCGAATGTGCAAAATACCTTCCAAGCTATCATGACCATAATGCTCAGGATGAGGGATTTGTGATACCTGTGATCAGAATTAAGCCGCGGACACAGATATCCTTCGGCTTCCGAGGTTTTGCCAATACCTCAAGAGGTTTCTGAATGTGAGATCAGGGCCTCAGCGTTTCGCTGAGACGTGCGAAGGCTTTGACGGAAAGCCTGTTCTCTAAAATGAATTAGAGCAAGTGGCGGGAATGATCGAACTACCGGGACGCTTTGACCTGCCCTAAGGGTGATTGCCACAAACCAACGGGAGTGCGTCACAGGCGCACTACTCAGCGAACCCCCATTGTTTCCAAGTGTACATATAGGTGAATATATTACCCATTTGCAGCATTATGGGCTAAGTCCATGGCGGACTGATTTTGTGCGGTGGCGTTCTATAGTAAGTGGCCGTACAATTGGGCGACCGGCTTCTTGAATGGGTTCGGGTGACACATCCCCTGCGTGAATGAGACATTCTCTGAGGCGTGCGACGCCACCCCCGCTAAGGTGCCCCAACCGTGCGTGAAGATAGCACTTCGAATTTTTGGGCACGAGCACGCGACGGCGCGTATTAAACCGTGTGGCAGTATCAACTTTCGCTTCCAACATTTCATTCGGGCATGACAACGCCAGTTCATGGGGGGCTACGCCTGAATCCTCCATTGGACCGCCCCACGCAACATCAAGATAAGTCTGGCCGGCAAGTGTGCGCGTATCGATAATCAAACCTGGCCGGGGGGAGGGGGCATTCGCATTGGCGCTTCGCGTAGGAAATGCGCACAGGACCACATCTCCCTGTCTGAGAGCAGCAGTTCGCAGTTCATCTTTACCTGTCAACGTTTCAACTTCGCGGTGAGGACCAAGTTCGAAAGGGGATTTGTCATTTCGGCGATCCACTCCATCGCGGCACCCTGAATTGTGGAGAGGCTTATCATCGGCCAAGATCAGTAGGTGTTCGAGTGCAGCAGTTGCTTCTTCACTTGCTGGCAAAGTCAATGAATACTGCTGAGTGAGCGACTGGATCTGCTTTGCAACATCTACTGCGTCCAACGATGGACATTCACACCATTGAGCCGCTGAAGGGGCATTTTGCCCAGAGATTCTCGACTCAAAAACGATTTCGTCTGTTTCGGCATCGCGAAGCGAAACCGCTGTAACCTCGCGTTGATCGCTCAAGGCTACCTCGAGATCAAGGGTAGTAAAAAGTGGCGTGCTGCTACCCGTAATGATCGGAAAATTAAAACGGCGATCACCCCCGACGATAATGCCATAGTCGAGAGAGTCGAGAATGTCTTTGAGTTCCAGAAGGCCGTGATCGCTGTAGTGCCGGTCAACAGTTGAACCTTCCAAGTGGCCGAGGATCTTTTGTCGCGTGCCCGTCTCGATGCCAATCTGCAATAGTTTAGACGAAAGCGTCCGGCGCATCGCATAGATATCTTCGCGATCCGACTGAAGTTTCAAAGTTTTCAGCAGGTTGCGCAACCTGTCGCCAAATATTTGCGACCTGCGGCCATGATTTTTGTCGGGCTGGATCTCCGGGAATAGCCAAGTTTCACCTGCTTTTTTCCTCTCCACGATCCACTCCCTAAAGCCCAGGTCCAGTAGGATTTGCGGAATCGGCAGGACGCGGCGCGATTGCTCACTTTTCAGCATCGCGTCTTCCTCACCTCCCAAGAAAAGACAAAGTATGCCGTCGCGGCGCAGGACGTCCGGCACCGCAGCTTGTAAGATCTCTTCTGGGCGGACGCCCATAGTGATCATGAAAAGCGGAACCCAGTAAATCGCATCTCGAATGATGAAGCGTTTGCGTGCAGTTGCCTTTCGGCCGCGTTGTGTCGGCGTTGATGTGCCCAAATAGATCGGGGAACGCAATAATTGGGATAGGCGTTCAAGCGACCAGGACATGCGGCGTTTCGGACGCGACACGCGTGTCGGCAAGCCGCCGGGAGTTTTTTGTGTTTTATGCCATGCCCGCATTCGGCTTTTCAGTTGTGCATGTGAGGGGACGATCCGGTCTTCGTCATCCAAGTCCCGCCCTACGGCTTTCTTCCCAAGCGCCGCACGAATTATCCGATTGAACATATCTCGTTGTACAAAAAGATACCCGTCGGTCAGCCGCGGAGTCAGTTCTTGTACAAGTCGGCGGCGCTTGTCCGGTAGTGACATTGCGTTGCAAGACGATATTTCGGCGATGAGCTTAGCATCTTGCGCATCGGCTTGTCGTATTTCATCCAAAGGGCAGAGGTCTTTTCCGGATTGACCGTAGCGGTTGCGGCCGTGCGCTTTCCCCCAACCCTTGGGTAACATCCATATTATATGAAGAAAATCAAAGGTCTGCTCAAGAGCGATAGAACATACTGGGATATCTTGAAAAAAGAGCAGTGCGAGTTTCCCGACTACCCGAATTTTAGTCTCGACGTCTCGCGGTGCTTCTACGCAGGCTTTCTCTATTGCTTCTGAAAGCAGCATTGGCGGCTTCAGAGCTTCGCGCGATGGGGCGATACCATGATCTTTAAGTAGGTCTCTTCCGCACTTAATGGGGTCGTCGTAGTCGCGGTCTACTTGGGTGCTTAGCTCATTGATCTGACGAAGCAGTGCGAGTACCTGACGAGCGACCGCTGGTGCCGCTAAGTCGTCAGGCCTCAGCCCATTCTCTTGTGCGATGTCACCGGCCAGCGACGATGCAAGAGACCAGTCTCTTGCTTTCTGTGCTTCCCTAATTCGATCGTTATCAAGGTTGATCTGAGGAAAATGGTGAATAGGCAGTTCGTCCGAGGGGTCGGATTCTTGCCGTGCGATCATGCTGACGAATGCCCGACGCACTATCTCCTTCAGCATCGCAGCGACGCGGCCTTCTGCGATTGTTTTGTTTTGCAGTTCTACGATCACTCTTTTCTCTCCGACTTCAACTGCGGAGAGCAGACCGACCGATCGCTTTACCGCTTCGGAGTGAATTTGGGTTCGTAGTGAAACAGACAGAAATGCTGGAGCCCCATGCTCGCAAAATTTCTTTGGCCAGCGGCGCCTGAAGTAAAAAGTCTTACTTCTTCGAACGAGGTAAAGACCCCACTTTCTCTTCGATTCACGCGGTCGACACCCCGAACGATGTGAACCAGTTTGTGAACCACCACGAGGTGGAGACGGGAGGCTGGCCGCTTGATTAACGGCTATCCCATTGGGAAGTATATGTTTTTTCATGTGTGTTGGCTGGGATGGTAGGATTCGAACCTACGGTACACTGTACCAAAAACAGTTGCCTTACCACTTGGCTACATCCCAACACAGGGCGCTAATTAGAGTTCTCTGGCCCGGGGTGCAAGACCCGTTTTTGATAAATTAGCCTATTCTTCGGCGGCATCAACGGAGAGCAGGTCTTTGCTGGGCAATTCGGCACGTTCCTGCGCGACGATGCGGGTCAGCTCACGCTCGGTTTGGGGTGCGACGGGCTGTGCAGCGGCGGGATTCGCGGGCGCATTCGGCGTTTGGGGCGAATCGTGCGGCGCGGTGGAGGGCGATTCGCTTTGGGTGATAAGCCGATAGGCGGGAGGCTCTGCGGTGAGGCCCGCCGCGTCAAAGGCGGCCAGCGTCAGGCGAATCGCTTCGCTGCGCGCCGCGACCAGATCGGTGGTCTCTTGATTGATCCAACCGGCGAATTGCATGTTGATCCAGTGATCAGCGACCTCCTCCACCCAAGCGGCGGCTTCGGGGCTGGGCAGGACAAAGGGAAGGGCATTCAACACCTCCAGCGCCAGTTCCCGGGCGCGGGCCAGATCGGCATCGCTGGCCACCGAAAGGGTAAAGGTGAACCGCCGCTCGGCGTTGCGTGAGTAGTTGATGATGCGGCTTTTAAAGACCGTGGCATTGGGAATGCGCACATGATTGCCATCGTAGCTGAGCAAGATCGTGGCGCGGCTGGTCAGGCGGATCACCTTGCCGGTGTCGCCATCAATCTCGACCGTGTCATTGGGGCGGAACGGCTGGCGGATCGACAGCATGATGGAGGCGATGAAATTTTCCACGGTGTCGCGCACCGCGAAACCGATGGCGAGGCCGACAATCCCCGCCGCCCCAAGGATGCCCGAGAGAAGCGCCGTCGCCCCGAGGATATCAAGCGCCACGACCAGTGCCGCGATGATAAAGGCCAGCCGGATGATCTGGCGGTAAATGTCAGCGATAAAGGCGTTGGGGGCGAGCCGCTCCCACGGGTTGCGCCGCCGCGCCAGCGCCAGCCCGGCCACGACGATCAGGGCAAAGACCCCAAGTGCCACCAAGGCCAGCGGCAGGAAAGCCACGGCCTGTTCCATCCGGCCCCGGAAGCGGTCCACGGCAGGGTTGAGCCGTTCGGACACATCGGTGCTTTCGCGGACCTCGTTGCGGATTGCGACCACCCCTTCGACACGGCCTGCGAGCTCGCTCAGACGTGCGGCGCTGGCGGTGTCGAGCGTGGTGCCGCGCAGGGTGACGATGCCAGAAGAAACCGAGACGCTGACCTTCTCAAACCCTTCAAGCTCGCGCAGGATGGCGCGGATGCGGTTGGCGATGGCGGCGTCTGCCGTGGCGTCCCCTTCGACGGCGATGGTGCCTTCGGGCTGGTCGTTGTCCTGCGCCGACGCAGGGGGCACCGGCAGGGCAAAAAGCAAGAGCAGGCACAGGATCAGGCGGGGCAGGGCAGCAATCAGGCGCATGGGGATCTCCGTCAACGGACAAGGCCGCCGCCCCTCCATGAGGGCGGTGGCTTGGTCAATTAGCGCGCTACCCCTGACAATCGAGCAGCACCGCCCCGTTGCGGTGTCCTGCCTCGACCAATTGATGCGCACGAGCGGTCTCGGCTAGCGGCAGGACCGTATCGACGGGACAGCGCAGAGCCCCGTCTTCCAGCGCGTGATGCAGTCGTGTGATCGCCTGTTCGCGCGGGCCGGTGGGCAGCAGGTAGATCAGGATGATGTCGATGGTCACCGCTTTGAACAGCAGCGGGTAGAAGGGCAGTGTGGGCGACATTTCCGCCGCCGAGCCATAGGCGGCGATGCGGCCATTGGGGGCGATGACCTCGGTGTCGGTCGTGAGGTTCAGGCCGAACTCTGTATCGACGATGGTCTCGACGGGCTTGCCGCCGTTGGCCTCCAGAACGGCGGCGGCGAGGTTTGGGTCAGCGTAGTTCAACACTGCATCGGCGCCAGCCTCGCGGACCAGATCATTGTCGCGCGGGCTGCAGGTGGCGATCACCTTGGCCCCGCCCCATTTCGCCAATTGCACGGCGAGATATCCCACGGTTCCGGCACCGCCTTGAATGAGCACCGTCTCCCCGGCCACGCCGCCGCCGCCAAAGACGGCGTGGCAAGCGGTCAGCCCCGGAATGCCAAGCTGCGCGCCCACTTCGGGCGAGACACCTTTGGGCAGCGGCACGGCCTGATGCGCGGGCAGGGTGATCTGCTGCGCCGCCGTGCCAAAGGCGCGTTGCCACTGGGCGTTCCAGACCCAGACCTTTTGACCCACACGGGCAGAATCGACGCCCGCACCCACAGCGGTAATCTCTCCCGCGCCGTCGCTATGGGGGATGACCTGCGGGAAGGGTGGTTTGGTCACGCCGGGGCGGGTGCCCGCGCGGGCCTTTACATCCGATGGGTTCACGCCCGAATGGCTCAGCGCCACGCAGACCTCGCCGGGTTGCGGGGCGGGGCTATCGATTTCTGACAGACGCAGCACATCTGCGGCGGCTCCGAATTGGTCATAGGTGATGGCTTGCATGGCGCTCTCTCCGGCTTGAATTTTGCCGGCAGAGTGGCGCAAGCGCCGGGATCATGCAATTGGCCTGAAAGGCGGTGTTATTCGCGCAGTTCCTTGGGGCCAACACCCCAAAGCCGCACTTTGGGGGCCCAGCCGGTAAAGCCGCCCGAACGCAACTCGCACCATTCAAGCGTGCATTCGCCCAAGCGCGCCACCACGCCCAGTTCCAACCGCGCCACCACGGCGGCCTTTGGGTCTGGATTGACGTGAAGCTGCAGCATGTCTTGCTCAACCAGCACGGTGCGGGTGCCTGACAAAAGCGAGTAATGCACCCAGCCGCCCATGCCGTCGCGGTCCTCTACCCGGCGCCAATGGCCGTGTTCGGCGGTGATCCTAAGCGGCAGGTCGCGGCGTTTGTAGACCCAGTCGATCCGGTGCGACAGCGACGGGCCGCGGCGGACGTTGCCCTCGGAAGCTTTAAGCGAAACGAAACGGGGGAGGGGGAGGTTCGTGACCTGTCCGCGCGCCTCTTGTGCGGCCCCGGGGCTTGCCTGAGCCAAAAGCAGCGCGCCCACCAAAAGGGTGCTGCGAAAGAAAGCGGTTATCATGGAATTGCCTGCTATGCGGTTCACTGCTGTGGGTCGGTGCTGTACAAATCTGCGGGTTATTGTTGCTCTTTTTCCGGCGCGAGTTCTTGTGCCTCGTCGCTGCATGAGACACCATGCCCCGGAAACGAGGCGACGCCAAGACCGGGAGAGCAGGCATGTCAAAGAAGCGGTTGAGTGTTGTAGTGACGCGACGGTTGCCAGAGGCGGTGGAAACACGGCTATCAGAGCTGTTTGCCGTGACCCTACGCGAAGA
Source organism: Sulfitobacter sp. HI0027 (assembly GCF_001634775.1). Lineage (NCBI taxonomy): Bacteria > Pseudomonadati > Pseudomonadota > Alphaproteobacteria > Rhodobacterales > Roseobacteraceae > Sulfitobacter > Sulfitobacter sp. HI0027. The sequence continues at coordinate 19,637 of NZ_LWER01000432.1, read as the reverse complement.
TGACAGGCCCATGACCCGCGAGGAATTGGGCGCGGCGATGCGCCAAGCGGATGTGCTGGTGCCGACGATCACGGATGAAATCGACGCGCCGCTGATCACGCAGGCGGGCGAGCGGCTGAAGCTGATCGCGAATTACGGGGCGGGGGTTGACCATATCGACGTGGCCACCGCACGCCAGCGCGGCGTATTGGTGTCGAACACCCCCGGCGTGCTGACCGACGATACCGCCGATATGACCATGGCGCTGATCTTGGCCGTGACCCGCCGCATGCCCGAGGGTATGGCGGTGATGCAGTCCGGCAATTGGGATGGCTGGGCACCGACCGCGCTGATGGGCGGTCGGGTCGGCGGGCGTCGTCTCGGCATTCTGGGCATGGGCCGGATCGGTCAGGCCGTGGCGCGCCGGGCGCGGGCCTTTGGCATGCAGGTGCATTACCACAACCGCAAACGCCTGCGTGAAGAGGTCGAAGGCGCTTTGGAGGCGACCTATTGGGACAGCCTTGACCAGATGGTCAGCCGGATGGATGTCATCAGCATCAACTGCCCGCATACGCCCAGCACCTTTCATTTGATGAACGCCCGCCGTTTGGGGCTGATGAAGCCCGACGCGGTGATCGTGAACACCTCGCGCGGGGAGGTGATCGACGAGAACGCCCTGACGCGGATGCTGCGCGCTGGCGATATCAAAGGCGCGGGGCTGGATGTTTATGAGCATGGGCGGGAGATTAATCCCCGTCTGCGCGAGTTGAAGAACGTCGTGCTGCTGCCGCATATGGGGTCGGCCACGCTGGAGGGCCGGATTGAGATGGGTGAGAAGGTTTTGATTAACATCAAGACTTTCGATGATGGCCACCGTCCGCCGGATCAAGTTGTGCCCTCCATGCTTTGACCCCCGGACGGCTGCGGCGACGCGGGTCTTTCGGTTGATTTTTTTACAAAGATGCCGCCGCAAGTTTTCGCGGCATGAGGATGCTATTGGGAGATAAGACGTGACGAAAATCGCAGATTTGCCGCGAAATGAGGCGGGGATCGCCGCCGCGCTGGACGAGTTGCAACAAGCTTTCGGGGACAATCTGCTGACCGGCCAAGCTATTCGCGAGCAGCACGGCCACACCACCACATGGATCGCCACGCAGGCCCCCGACGGGGTGGTCATGGCACGTTCGACCGACGACGTGGCACAGGCAGTGCGTATCTGTGCCGCGCATCGGGTGCCGGTGATTGCCTTCGGCACGGGCACCTCGCTTGAAGGACATGTGAACGCCCCGGCGGGCGGGATTTGCATTGATGTCATGCAGATGGACCGGGTGCTTGAAGTGAACGCAGGCGATCTGGATTGCCGGGTGCAGCCCGGCGTGACCCGCGAAGCGCTGAACACCCATCTGCGCGACCAGGGGCTCTTCTTTCCGATCGATCCCGGTGCCAATGCCTCACTGGGTGGGATGACGGCGACACGGGCCAGTGGCACCAATGCGGTGCGCTATGGCACGATGAAAGACAATGTGCTGAGCCTTGAGGTGGTGATGGCCGATGGCCGGGTGATCCGCACCGGTGGACGGGCGCGGAAATCCTCGGCGGGGTATGATTTGACCCGGCTGATGGTGGGTTCGGAAGGGACGCTGGGGATCATCACGGAGATCACCTTGCGCTTGCAGGGCATTCCCGAGGCGATCTCCTCGGCGCGCTGTTCTTTCCCGACGGTGCAGGCGGCCTGTGAGACCGTTATGGCAGTGATCCAATACGGCCTGCCCGTGGCCCGGATTGAGCTTTTGGACGCCGATGTGGTGAAGGCCGTGAACGCCTATTCCAAGCTGACCCTGCCCGAAACGCCGCTTTTGTTGTTGGAATTCCACGGCTCAGACGCCGGGGTTGTCGAACAGGCCGAGACCTTTGGCATGTTGGCCGAAGAATTTGGCGGCACCGGCTATGCGGCGACTACAACCCCAGAAGAGCGCAACAAACTCTGGCAGGCGCGGCATGACGGCTATTGGGCCGTTCTGGCGCTGCGACCGGGGTGCAAGGCCGTGGCGACGGATGTCTGCGTGCCGATCTCCCGGTTGGCCGATGCCGTGGTCGCGGCACAGGCGCGGGCGGAGGAGTTGAAGCTCATCGCGCCCATCGTGGGCCACGCAGGCGACGGGAACTTCCATGCCTCGCTGTTGATCGACATGGACGACGCCGATGAGGTGGCGCGGGGCGAGGTGTTCGTCAGCTGGTTGGCGGAATTGGCGATCTCTATGGATGGGACATGCACCGGCGAACATGGGATCGGGCAGGGCAAGCGGGCCTATCTGGGCAAGGAATTGGGCGCTGCGGTGGATGTGATGGCGACGCTCAAGGCGGCGCTGGATCCGGATAATATTCTGAACCCGGGGAAGATCTTGCCGGGGTGAGATGGGGTGGTCTGCCCTGATGTCGTGCGGCGGGAAATGTGGTGCACGGTATTTGTAAAAGGATGAAGTTGGGGTGGCGGTGCTCTGACGCGGGATTGGCGCGTTTGGTGAGGGGGTAAGGTCGGTTTTTGGCCATGTTGGGTCGGCTGGTGCCTGCGGTCTCTTGCCTTGCTGCGTACAACGGGGAGGAGCCTAGGGCAGAGGGATTGGCAGATGAAAACGCAAGTCAAAGCATTGGTTGTCGGGGGCGGCGCGGTTGGCACGTCGATTGCCTATCATCTGGCGAAGGCGGGTTGGGATGATGTAATGCTGTTGGAGCGGGACGAGCTGACCTCGGGCTCGACTTGGCATGCGGCGGGGCTTTTGCCGTTGTTCAACATGTCTTTTGCGACGACGCATATTCATCAGTATTCGGTCGAGTTCTATAAGACCTTGGAGGCTGAGACCGGGCTGAACGCTGGATTTGCCGTGGTGGGCAATCTGCGGATGGCGCAAACCAATGCGCGGATGGATGAGTATATGCTCTATGCCTCAACCGCGGAGACCTGCGGTGTGCCGTATGAGTTCCTGACCCCGGATGAGATCAAGGCGAAGTGGCCGCTGATCGAGACATCGGATTTGAAGGGTGCGCTTTATCACCAGACCGACGGGTATATTAACCCCGCCGATGTGACGATGGCGATGGCCAAGGGCGCGCGGCAGCGTGGGGTTTCGATTGAGCGCAAGTGGCAGGCGGATGCGTTTGTGTGGAACGGCACCCACTGGGAAGTGACCTGCACCAAGATGGTGGAGAAGGGCGGCAACCTTGTCGCCAGTGATGAGCAGATCGTTATTACCGCTGAGCATGTGGTTACCGCGAGCGGCAACCATGCGCAGCGCACGGCGCAGATGTTGGGGATCAAGATGCCCGCGATTCCCGTGGAACATCAGTTCATTGTCATGGACCGCGATCCGGCGCTTGTCGATTATCGGGCGGCGGGGAATGTCGAGCATCCGGTGATCCGCGATGCTGATGCGCAAAGCTATGTGCGCGAGGAGCGCGGCGGCTGGATTCTTGGCGTCTATGAGAAGAACGCGCCGGCGCGGTTTGAATATGGGGTGCCGAATAGTTTCCGGGCGGATCTGTTTCAGTTGGATTTGGAGCGGATCGAAGATCAGTATATGGCGATGAACCACCGTATCCCCTCGGCTGAGAATTGCGGGTTGAAGGACGATTTCAACGGGCCGATTTGTTATACGCCGGATGGTAATCCGCTGGTCGGCCCTGCGCCGGGCTTGCGCAACATGTGGCTGGCGGAAGGGTTTTCGTTTGGGATCACGGCGGCGGGGGGCACGGGGTATTATTTGGCGCAGATGATGGTTGAGGGCGAGGCCGAGATCGATATGGCGAGCCTTGATCCGAAACGCTACGGCGATTGGATGACCACGGAATATGCCGCGCGGAAGAATGAGGAAGCCTACGACCACGTGTATATTCTGCACCATCCGGATGAGGAACGTCCGGCCTGTCGGCCGCTGCGGACCTCTCCGGCATATGATCGGCAGGCGGCGCGGGGGGCGCAGTTTGGGCAGGTGAATGGCTGGGAGCGGCCGAATTATTTTGCGCCGGAGGGGTTTAGCGACCATGACAGCCGGTCCTTTCGGCGCGGGGGCTGGTGGCAACACGCGGTGGACGAGGCGAAAGCCATTCGCGAGGGGGTGGGGCTGATTGATGCCACGGCCTTTACTAAGCATCTGGTGCGCGGGCCGGGGGCAACGGCTTTCTTGGATTGGTTTACCTGCAACAAGCTGCCCTCGGTGGGGCGGATCAACCTGACCTATGCGCTGACCGGGGCGGGGACGACGCGGACGGAATATACCATCGTGCGGCTGGCGCAGGATGAATACTACCTTGTCTCGGCGGGCGCATGGAGTGCTTATGACAGTGACTATTTGCGCAAGGCGATTGCCGACAAGATGCCTGAAGTCGGCTATGTCGAATGTCATGACGTGACCACGCAGTGGGGTGTTTTTGCGATTGCTGGACCGAAGTCGCGTGACGTGTTGCGGGATTTGGTGCGGGATGCGAAGCCCAACACGGTGCTGAGCAACAAGCGGTTCCCCTGGCTGACCATGCGTAACATCGAGTTGGGGATGGTGCCGGTGCGGGCGATCCGGGTGGCCTATACCGGGGAGCTCGGTTGGGAGTTGCACCACCCGATCGAGATGCAGAACCATCTGTTTGATGCGCTGGAGAAGGCCGGGGAGCCGCATGGCATGAAGCTGGTCGGTGCGCGGGCGCAGAATTGGCTCAGGCAGGAAAAGAGTTACCGCGCTTTCGGTAACGAGCTGGGCCGCGATGCGACGCCGCTGGAGGCCGATCTGCCGCGCTTTGTGGATCTGAATAAAGAGTTTCACGGGAAGCAGGCGATGGTCGATCACGGCATCCGCGTGAAATGCGTGACGCTGTTGATCGACGGGCCCCAGGATGCGGACCCGTGGGGGCGCGAGGTGCTTTACAATGGCGCGCTGCGCACCGGGCGGCTGACCTCGGGTGGCTATTCGGTCGCATTCGGCAAGAGCATCGGCATGGGCTATGTGCAACTGCAAGACGCGGTGGTAGGCACGAAGCTGAAGGTAAAGATGCTTGATCAATTGTGGGAGGCCGAGGTGGTCGAAGACAGTCCCTATGATCCGAAGAACCAGCGCATCCGGGCGGACGGTTGATCCGGCGGGGGTTGCTTGCTTTTTTCTGTGTACTGGCGCTGACGGCGGCGCTGTTGCGGGACAATCCGGTTGTCAGCGCGGCGCAGGGCTATGCCGCGGATGTGGCGACTACGGCGGCGGCGAGCTATGTCACGCTGCGCACGTTGAACGCCTTTTTATCGACCGCGCAAGAGATCGAGGTGGGGCTCTCGTTCATTGCCTCCGGCTCGGCGCGGCCCTTAAAGGTGTTGGAACCGATTGACGACACGGTTGAGCGGATCGCGGGGTTGGTTTTCGGCGTGATGGTGGCAACCGGGGTGATCGCGGTGGCGCTTGGCCCGGTGAGTGCTATTGGCTTGGGATTGCTGAGCCTCGCGCTTGGCATATGGGCCTTGAGCAAGCGCGGACATGGAGGGCTGCCCCGGCGTTTGGCTTGGTATGGTGGGTTTTTAGGGCTTGCGCTGCCGCTGGCCTTGGTGGTGTCAGAGCCGCTGGCCGGGACGCTGACCGAGGGTGTCTATGCCCGCAATATGGAGGTGATTGAGGAAATCACCGCCCGTGTCGGTGGCAGCGAGGCTTTGGGCGAGGAAGAGCCGGGGCTGACCGAGTATCGGCAGCTTGCCAGCAACCTCTGGAGCCGGGCGGATGAGTTGATTGGCGCGCTGTTGGCGGTGTTGGGCGTGCATGTGTTTCGGATATTCTTGCTGCCGCTTTTGTTGGTGGGCGGGCTGTTTGTCGTGGCGCGTCATTACGCGCGGGATTGAGGGCGGCCGCAAGCGGCGCGCGCGGGGGTAAGGTGGCGCAGCGGTATTTAAGAAAGGATGAATGAGGGGGGATGCGTTCCCCCCTTTGGCGTTAGCGCAGGGCGTGGGTGGCGACCCAGTTTTGCCACTCGGCGCGGCTGCCAGAGAAGGCGTTGATGTCTACGTCACCGCCGATGCCGGGGACGATGCCGGTGGCGCTGTATTGCCAGAAGCGCCAAGTTTGGCCGGGGTAGGCCTCGGCGGGGGTCTTGGCGGTGGTGCGCAGCCAGAAGTCATAGCCGTTGAATCCGTTTAGGCCGTTTTGTCGATAGAATTCTGGCGTGGTGTAGATGATAGGGCGTTGGCCGTAGTGACCCTCGACCACCGCGAGCCAGCGGCGCATCTGGTCGCGGACTTCGGCTGCTGGGGGCCGGATGTGGGCGCAGGTGGGGGAAAACGGGTTCCATTCCATGTCGAGCACCGGGGGCAGCATGCCGGGGGTGCGCGGCACGTTGCGGATGAACCAGCGGGCCTGATCCTCGGGTGAGGTGCAGAAGTAGTAGAAGTGATAGGCGCCGCGTTTGACGGCGGCTTGGCCTGCGCCTTGCCAATGCGTGTCGAAGTTAATGTCTTTGAGGTCGCCCCCCTCGGTGGCTTTGATGAAGGCGAAGTTCACGCCGTTTTTGCGGGCGGTGTTCCAGTCGATGTTGTTTTGAAAGCGGGCTACGTCAATCCCGTGGACGGGGAAGGATTGCGGTGTGCGGCCTTTGAAATCCACTGGGTCGCTGTCGCCGAAACGCGCCGGGAAGAGCGTGTCGGGATCGGCGGGGGGCGGGGTGCTTGGGCTCCCACAGGCGGCGAGGGCAAGGAGCGACAGGATCAGGGCGCGGCGGAGGATCATGGGCTGGGCTTTCTGGCGATGAATGCGAGGTTGTTAGCGGGCATGTCCACTTCGTCGATCGGGCTAAGGCCCGCATCGCTAAGCCAGCGGGCTATGTCGATGTTGTCTTTGTAGCCGATCGTGGGGTCGGCGGCGCGCAGTTCGGCGTCAAAGCGGGTGTCGCCGGGGGAGGTGGTTTGGCTGGCGCGTTTGAAGGGGCCGTAGAGGATCAGCGTGCCGCCGGGTGTGAGGGCTGTGGCGGCTTCGGTGATCAGGCTCTGGGTGGCGGGGGTTGGGATAAGGTGCAGCAGGTTGGCCAGCATGATCAGGTCGAAGGGGCCATGTTCGCCCGCCCAGCCGGGCTGGGTCGCATCGAGTGGCAGGGCCGGGGCGATATTGGGCAGGGCGGCCTCGGCCGCGTGGGCGTTGATGCTGGCGCGACGGGCGGTATCGATGTCGCTGGGCAGCCATGTGAGGCCCGGCAGGCGTTTGGCAAAGCCGACCACATGTTGCCCGGTGCCGCTGGCGATTTCCAGCGCGCGGCCTTTTTGTGGAGCGTGGGTTGCCAGCAGATCGCAAAGCGCGTCGAGATTGCGTGCGGCGGCGGGGGCGAAAAGACGGTCGCCGCCTGCGTTTTCGGCGACGCTGGCACTCGGGGGCAGTCGGCTCATGATTGCTCTTCTAGCCGGTCGGTGGCCGGGGGCGGTGTGGGCGAGAGCGCGGCGATGGCGGCGTAGGTTTGTGGCGTCATTTGGTAGTTGAGCGCGGCCAGTGACGGTTCAAGCTGTGCCAAAGAGCGGGCGGAAATGATCGGGGTTGGCCGCGTGGGGTGTGCCGCCGCCCATGCCACGGCGAGGGTCGCCGGATGGGTGCCGAGATCGCGGGCGAGGGCGGCCAGCCCGGCAGCGGCGCCGTGCATCACCTCTTGTCCGTAGCGGGCAGCATAACGGTCATCTTCGCTGAGGCGACCGGTGCCTCCGGTGGCATATTTCCCGGTGAGCAGCCCGCCGCCCAGGGGAGAGTAGGGCGCGACGAGAATGTCGAGGTCATGGGCCATGGGGAGGATCTCGACCTCGGCTTGGCGTTTGACGAGATTGTACATCGGTTGGATCACCGTGATCTCTAGGCCGAAGTCGGCGGCGATATGGGCCGCTTTGACGACCTGCCATGCGGCGAAGTTGGACAGGCCAACTTGGCGGATGTGGCCCAGATCTTTCAATTCGGCCAGCGCGGCGAAGCTTTCGGTCAACGGTGTGTCTGGGTCGAAACGGTGCAGGTAGAGCACGTCGAGCGTATCAAGCTGCATCCGCTGGCGTGATGTCTCGGCAGAAGCGAGAATATTGGCACGCCCTGCGCCGCCGATATAGGCGGCTTTGGTGGCCACGATCAGGCTGTCGCGGCGGTCTTGCACGAACTGGCCCAGCAGGGTCTCGGACGCCCCGTCGGTATAGACATGCGCCGTGTCGAAATGCGTGATCCCCGCCTCGATACAGGCGTCGAACATCGCGCGCGAGGCCGCCGCATCGGCACGGCCGCCAAATTGCATGGTGCCGAAGGCGAGGCGGCTGGCGGGGGTGCCGTCAAGGCTGGTGAGCATCTGGTTCATGCACGATTGGTGGCATGGGCGCTGCCCGCGCGCAATGGGCTTGGCGCAGGGCAGGCGATGGGGCGCTAGGCGTCCTGTGGCTCGCCTTTCTCTAGCGCGCGTTGGTAGGCGGGGCGGTTGTGGATCATCTCTACAAAGCCCTTGAGTGCCGGATAATCCGCAGCCCGGCCTTGGCGCATGGCAACCTCGGCGGGGAAGCTCAGCATGATGTCGGCTGCCGACAACGTATCTTGCACGAAGTGGCCGGAGGGGCGCACAAGGCTGTTCATATAGCTGTAGTGGTTGTCCAACTCTGAACTGATACGCGGGTGCAGAGGGGCTGCGGCATCGCCCAAGCGCGAGACATAGAGGTTGAGCAGGATCGGCGTCATGGCAGAGCCTTCGGCGAAATGCATCAGCTCCATATGGCGCAGGAAGGCGGGCGTGTCGCGTCCAGGGATCATTTCGGGCGCGAAGCGGGTGCAGAGCAGATCGACGATGGCAGCGCTTTCGACAACCAACTGGCCGTCAATCTCAATCATCGGGGATTTGCCCAAAGGATGCACCAGTTTCAACTCGGGCGGGGCGAGGTTGGTTTCGGCATCGCGCTGGTAGCGGATGACGTCATAGGGCTGATCCAACTCCTCCAGCAGCCAAAGGATGCGCTGTGAGCGGGAGCGGTTGAGGTGGTGCACGGTGATCATGGCAAGCGCCTTTCACAAAGAGGGAAGGGCGAGCCTAGCAACCCCGGCGCGGGCCGCAATGAAAAAGGGGGCGCACGGTTGCCCGCACGCCCCTGTCATCTGTGAACCGGTTCGGCTTACTGCGGGATGGTGCCTTCGATGCCTTCGACATAGAAGTTCATGCCCGCGAGCGTGCCGTCATCGGCGGTCTCGCCTTCGGCCAGCCAAGCGGAGCCGTCCTGTTTGTTGATCGGCCCGGTGAAGGGGTGGTATTCGCCCGATGCGATCTTGTCTTTCATTTCCAGCGCTTCGGCTTTCACGTCGGCTGGCACAGCGTCAGAGATCTCGCCAATGCCGACCATGCCCGGCCCGATGCCGTCCCATGTGTCGGTGGATTCCCATGTGCCATCCATAACCGCTTTGACGCGGTCGATGTAGTAGGGGGCCCAGTCGTCAATGATCGAAGAGACGCGCGGCTTGGGACCGTATTGCGCCATGTCGGACGCCTGACCGAAGGTGATCACGTTGCCCGCTTCCTGTGCCGCCGCTTGGGGCGCGGTGGAATCGGTGTGTTGCAGGACCACGTCAGCGCCTTGTTCGATCAGAACCTTGGCGGCGTCGGCTTCTTTGGCCGGGTCAAACCATGTGTAGGCCCAGACGATTTTGAACTGAACGTCGGGGTTTACTTTCTTGGCGTGGATATAGGCGGAGTTGATGCCGCGGATCACTTCGGGGATCGGGAAAGAGCCGATGTAGCCGATGATGTTGCTTTCGGTCATCGAGCCCGCGATGTGGCCCTGAATGGCGCGGCCTTCGTAGAAACGCGCGGAGTACGTCGAGACGTTGTCGGCACGTTTGTAGCCGGTGGCGTGCTCGAACTTCACGTCGGGGAATTTCTTAGCGACGTTGATGGTGGGGTCCATGTAGCCAAAGGAGGTGGTGAAGATCAGGTCCGCGCCGTCGAGCGCCATCTGGGTCATCACACGCTCAGAGTCGGGGCCTTCGGCAACGCTTTCGACGAAGACGGTTTCGACCTTATCGCCGAACTCTTCTTCGACGGCCAAGCGGCCTTCGTTATGCTCGTAGGTCCAGCCGCCGTCGCCCACGGGGCCAACAAAGACAAAGCCGACCTTGGTCTTGTCTTGGGCAACAGCGCCCGAAGCAAGGCCGAGCGCAAGGGCCGCGCTGGTCATAAGGGTGGATAGTTTCATGAGGTTTCCCCTGTTTACGTGCCCCTTGCCGGGGCTTGATGTGCGGCGCAGGGCCGCGTGACGTGATGCCCCTAGTTCGAGGCGTGGAAGGTGCGGCCCAGTGAGGCCGGCGCGGCGCTTTTATCCGCCGACAGCACCACCAGAACGATGATGGTGATGATATACGGCGACATTGCCAGATACTCTACTGGAATGGCAACGCCCGCGCCTTGCAAGTTCAATTGCAACTGGGTGATGCCGCCGAAAAGATAGGCACCCAAGAGTGCGCGCCATGGTTTCCACGAGGCAAAGACGACGAGGGCAAGGGCGATCCAGCCGATCCCGGCGGTCATGCCTTCGGTCCATTGCGGCACGCGGATCAGGCTGATGTAGGCCCCGCCCAAGCCCGCGCAGGCCCCGCCGAAAAGGATCGCGGCAGTACGGATGCGCTTGACCTTGTAGCCAAGCGCATGGGCCGCATCATGGCTTTCGCCGACCGCGCGCAGGATCAGGCCCGCGCGGGTGAATTTCAGCACCGCCCAGACCCCGGCGACCAGCGCGATCCCGAGGTAGAGGATGATGTCATGGGTGAAGAGGATCGGCCCAATCACGGGGATATCGGCCAGCGGGCCGAAGTCGATATCGCCAAGCCGGGGCGGTTTGATCCCGACGTAGCTTTGGCCGATCAACGCCGAGAGGCCGAGGCCAAAGAGGGTGAGTGATAGGCCAGAGGCGACCTGATTGGCGAGCGCCACCTGCGTCAGGAAGGCGAAGAGCAGGCTGAGGACGGCACCGCCAACAGCAGCGGCGGCAAAGCCTAAAAGCGGCGAGCCGGTCTCGACCGCCGTGGCAAAGCCGCAGATCGCGCCGGTGATCATCATGCCTTCGACGCCGAGGTTTAGCACGCCGGATTTCTCGACCACCAATTCGCCGATGGCGGCGAAGATCAGCGGTGTCGCGGCAACGAGGAAGCCTGCGACGAACAAAAGCGGGTTGATTGCGGAAAGATCCATCAGGCAGCCTCCGCCGCGCCAAAGCGCAGCCGGTAATGTGTGAAAACGTCCAGCGCGAGCAGGAAGAACAGGAGCATCCCTTGGAACACTTGGATCGCGGCGGCGGGAAGGCCGAGGTTCGACTGCGCGATGTCACCGCCAATATACGTCAGCGCCATCAGCCCGCCCGCGAGCAGGATGCCGATGGGATGCAAACGGCCAAGGAAGGCCACGATGATCGCGGTGAACCCATAGCCCACGTTAAAGTCGATGGTGATCTGACCCGAGGGGCCCGCGACCTCAAACATCCCCGCAAGCCCGGCGAGCAGGCCCGAGGTGCCAAGGCAAAACAACACCAGCCGCGCCGGGTTCACACCCGAGAAACGTGCGGCGCGGGGGGCCTCGCCTGTCACGCGGATGGCAAAGCCCAACCGGTGTTTGGTCAGCAGCACATAGGCAAAGATCACCGCGATCAGCGCCGCGACCACGCCCCAATGCATGCCCGAGCCGGCGAAGAGTTCGGCGTTATGCGCGGGCGCATATTGTTGTAGGTTGCGCGACCCGGGAAAGCCGTAGCCCTCTGGGTTTTTCAGCAAACCCAGTGACATAGAGGCAAGGAATTGCTCGGCCACATAGACCAGCATCAGCGAGACGAGGATTTCATTCGTGCCAAAACGCACCTTCAAAAGGGCCGGGATCATCGCCCAAAGCCAACCGCCCAAGGCCCCCGCGAGCACCATCAGCGGGAAGATATACCATCCCTCGGCGGGGTAGAACGCCAGCCCCGCAGCCGCGCCAAAGATGGCGCCCATGATGTACTGCCCCTCGGCCCCGATGTTCCAGATGCCCGCTTTGAACCCAAGGCTGAGGCCGATGGCGATCAGCACCAAGGGCGCGCCTTTGATCAGCAGTTGTGGGCGGTAATAAAAGGCATATTCGCCAAAGAGCGGCTGCCAAAAGATCGTTTGCAGCGCCTCGACCGGGTCTTTGCCCAGCACGGCGAACAAGAGCCCGCCGAAGATGAAAGTGGCCAGCACCGCCATGATCGGCGTCGACAGGGAAAGGGCCCGGCTGGGCTGCGGGCGCTTTTCAAGGCGGATCACAGATCACCCCCAATGGTCAGAGTGAAAGATGCGAGGTTTGGCTTAGACATGCGCCACCTCCATGCCATGCGCGCCGCCCATCATCAGGCCGATCTCGTCGACCGTCAGCCCCTGCGCGGGGCGCGTCGGCGACAGGCGGCCTTCGTTTAGCGCGGCGAAATTGTCGGAAATCTCCATCAACTCATCAAGGTCTTGGCTGATGACGATGACGGCGGTGCCGCCAGAGGCGAGGTCCAAAAGCGCCTGCCGGATCGCGGCGGCGGCAGAAGCATCAACACCCCATGTCGGCTGGTTCACCACCAGCAGCTCAGGCCGTTGCAGGACCTCGCGTCCGATGACGAATTTCTGCAGGTTCCCACCCGAGAGCGAGCGCGCCGCATTGCCGGCGCCGGGGGTGCGCACATCGAATGTCTTGATGATCTTCTCGGCAAAGGCACGCGCCTTGCCCCAGTCGAGCATGCCGCCCCGCTCCAGCCCTTCGCGGGCGGCACCGGTCAGCATCGCGTTTTCAGTTAGCGACATATCCGGAACGGCAGCATGGCCCAGCCGCTCTTCGGGCGCGGTCAACACGCCAAGCGCACGGCGGGCGGTGGGGCCCAGAAGGCCAATATCGCGCCCGTCAAAGGTGATCATGCCCGCCCCGACCAGCGTTTCACCCGAGAGCGCGTTGAGCAGTTCATCCTGCCCATTGCCCGCAACGCCGCCAATGCCCAGCACCTCACCGCGTCGCACCTCGACCGAAATCCCGCGCAGCGGCATGCCGAAAGCATGTGCAGACCGCGCCGAGAGTTTGTTCAGCGTCAGCGTCACCTCGCCCGGTTCTTTGCTATCGCGCGTCGGCGTTTTCAGCGCCGAGCCGACCATCATTTCTGCCATGTCGCGCGCTGAGGTCTCACGCGGGGTGCAATGGCCGACGACCTTGCCCAACCGCAGGATCGTCGCGCTGTCGCAAAGGCTGCGGATCTCTTCGAGCTTGTGCGAGATATAAAGGATCGCGGTGCCCTCTGCGCTGAGTTTGCGCAGGGTTTTGAACAGGATTTCAACCTCTTGCGGGGTCAGGACCGATGTCGGCTCGTCCATGATCAGCAGTTTGGGCTCTTGCAGCAGGCAGCGGATGATCTCCACCCGCTGACGTTCCCCCGCCGAGAGGTCGCCGACGGTGCGGTCCGGCGCAAGCGGCAGGCCGTAGGTGTCCGACACATCGCGGATTTGCTGGCTGAGTTCACGCATGCGCGGCGGGTTTTCCATGCCGAGGGCGATGTTCTCTGCCACGCTGAGCGCATCGAAAAGCGAGAAGTGTTGAAACACCATGCCCACGCCCGCCTGCCGTGCCGCGTGGGGATCGGTGGGGGCAAAGTTCTCGCCCCGCATTTGCATCTGGCCCGCGTCCGGTTTGACCAGCCCGTAGATCATTTTGACCAGCGTAGACTTGCCCGCACCATTCTCGCCCAGCAGGGCGTGAACCTCTCCCGGAGCGATCCGCAGGGACACGTCATCGTTCGCGACGACGCCGGGGTAGGCCTTGGTCAACCCAGAGAGGTCGAGAAGTTTATCAGTCATGCGGAAACCTTTGTCTGGGTCCGGGCGATGAGAGAGATCAACGCACCATGTGCAATCTGGGCGGGCAGCTTGCCCAGCGACTTATCGCCAATAGGGCAGATGATGCCAGAGGGATCCAGCCCCATGTCGCGCAAGCGGCGGGAAAACCGTGACTTTTTTGTGTCAGAGCCGATCAAGCCGACACTCTCTGCCCCGCGTTTAAGCAGGGCAGCACAGAGGGCGAGGTCGATGTCATGGGAATAGGTGAAGATCAGGTGATGCGCGTTTTGCGGCGCGTGGGCGGCAAGGCGCGGCATGTCGGCGGCGGGGGTGGCGGTGACACGGGCGGGGATGGTTGCCGGGAAACGCTCCGCGGCGCTGTCGATCCATGTGATGGCAAAGGCACTGGCTGGGCAGGCGGCCACCACCGCGCGGCCCACGTGCCCCGCCCCCCAAAGCCAGAGGGGCGTGTCGCTCTCGAATGTGGCGTCCAGCGGCAGCGGCGTGGGGTTGTCGAGCGGGCGGGGCGCGGCAGTGTAGCGCAGGCTTACCGCGCCGCCGCAGCACTGTCCAAGGCCGGGGCCGAGAGGCAGGGTTTGGCTGTCCTCGAAACGCCCTTCGGCCAGCAGGCGGCGGGCATGGGCAATCGCCTGATGCTCCAACGCGCCGCCGCCGATGGTGCCGTCGATGCTGTCCGGCGTGACCTTCATCGCCGTGCCCGCATCCCGCGGGGCCGATCCGCGCGTGGCGGTGACCTCGACGTAGATAGCGGTCATTTCCGTGCCCGCCCGACGGCGGCAAGAACGGTCTCGGCGGTGGCGGGCGCTTGCAGATCGCCGTAGCTGTCACCGCAGGCTGCAACCGCGTCCGAGAGTGCCATGAAGGCCGAGATGCCCAGCATGAAAGGCGGCTCGCCCACGGCTTTGGAGCGGTAGACCGTCTGCGCCGGGTTTGGCTGGTCCCAGAGTTTCACGTTGAACACGGGCGGCCGGTCGGAGCAGGCGGGGATTTTATAGGTCGAAGGCGCGTGTGTGCGCAGGGTGCCAGTTTCGTCCCAGACCAGTTCCTCGGTCGTGAGCCAGCCCGCGCCTTGCACGTATCCGCCCTCAATCTGGCCGATGTCCAGCGCCGGGTTCAGCGAGGCGCCCGCGTCATGCAGGATGTCAGTGCGCAGAATGCGGTTTTCGCCGGTCAGCGTGTCGATCACCACTTCGGTGCAGGCGGCACCATAGGCGAAGTAGTAGAATGGCCGCCCGCGTCCGGCGATGCGGTCCCATTCGATGTCGGGCGTTTTGTAGAATCCCGTGGCCGAAAGGCTGACGCGGTTTTCATAGGCCGAAGCGGCGGCAGCGGCAAAGGTGATCTCTTCGCCCCCGATCTGCACCATGCCGTCGGTGAAACGTACCTGATCCGGCGTGGTCTGGTAGCGTTCGGCCAGATGCGCCGCCATGCGGTCGCGGATCGTATCGCAGGCGTTTTGCGCGGCCATCCCGTTGAGGTCTGACCCGGAAGATGCCGCCGTGGCCGAGGTGTTGGGCACTTTGGCGGTATCGGTGGCTGTAATCTTGACCGCCTCGGGCGAGACGCCAAAGCGCGACGCGGCGACTTGCGCAACCTTCTGGAACAGCCCTTGCCCCATCTCGGTCCCGCCATGGTTCAGGTGGATCGAGCCATCCTGATAGACATGCACCAGCGCGCCCGCCTGATTGAGGTGGGTGAGCGTGAAGGAGATGCCGAATTTGACCGGGGTGATGGCGATGCCGCGTTTCAGTAGCGGGTTTGCGGCGTTCCATTCGGCGATGGCGGCGCGGCGGGCGTTGTAGTCGGCACTCTCAACCAGTCGGTCGGTCAGTGCATTGATGATACAGTCGGTGACCGGCTGCTGATAGGGCGTGGTCTGCACGTCCGATGGGGTTTCAGGGATCGCGGCCTTGCCTGCCGCCGCAGGGGGCGCGCCGCGAGAGGATAGATCGGCCTCTGCATCCGGTGGGGTGCGGTTGTCGATTGCGGTGCCGGTGGCCTCCACCTCGGTCGGGCGGTGGGCGTTGTCGGTGTAGTAATTCGCCCGGCGCACGGCGAGCGGGTCGAGGCCCAGTTCATGAGCGATATGGTCCATGACCCGCTCAATTCCGACCACCCCTTGCGGCCCGCCAAAACCGCGAAACGCCGTGGCGCTGGCGGTATTGGTGCGCAAGCGGTGCGAGGTGATGCGGATGTCGTGCAGATGGTAAGCGTTGTCGGCGTGCAGCATGGCGCGGTCGGCCACGGGCAGGCTGAGGTCCATCGACCAGCCGCAGCGGGTGTAATGGGTCACGTCCAGCGCGGTGATGCGCCCCGTCTCGTCAAAGCCTGCGTCGTAAGCGATGCGGAAATCATGCCGCTTGCCGGTGATGATCATATCGTCATCGCGGTCATAGCGCATCTTGCAGGGTTTGCCGGTCAGAGACGCGGCGACAGAACAGGCAATCGCCAGCGCGTTGCCTTGGCTTTCCTTGCCACCGAAACCGCCGCCCATACGCCGCGTCTCGACCCGCACGGCATGCATCGGGCGGCCAATGGCATGGGCCACTTTGTGCTGAATTTCGGTCGGGTGCTGGGTCGAGGAATGCACCAGCATGTCGCCGTTGTCCTGCGGCAGCGCCATGGCGGCCTGACCTTCGAGATAGAAATGCTCCTGCCCGCCCATCTCGATCTGGCCCGAGAGGCGGCGGCTGGCCTTGGAGAGCGCGGCCTCGGCATCGCCCTTCTGGTAGATGCGGGGGCCGTCTTCGAACCGGCTGTCGGCGGCGAGCGCCTGCTCGACGGTCAGGATCGGATCACGCGGGGTGATCTGTGGCTTGCCCAGTTGCGCGGCGCGACGGGCAGCGAGGTGGCTGGTGGCCACGACCAGATAGAGCGGTTGGCCCGCGAAATGAATTTCGCCCGTCGCCAAAAGCGGCTCGTCATGGTTCGAGGGTGAGGTGTCGCAGTCATGGAGGAGATCATCGGCAGTCAGCACTTTGACCACGCCGGGCGCAGACCGCACGGCGTCGAGGTCAAGCGCCGTCAATTCGCCCGCCGCGACGGGGCTGAGGCCAAAGGCCAGATGCAGCGTGCCGCGCGGCGTGGGGATGTCGTCGACATAGCGCGCGGCACCGGTGACATGGAGCTTCGCGGCGTCATGGGGAAGGGGCTTTGCAACGCTCATGCCGAGACCTCCTGCAGGTGAGTGGCTTGACCGTTGGCGTCATGGAAATAGCGCAGCAGCATGTTTTGCGCCGCCTCCATCCGGTAGCTGGCAGAGGCGCGCATGTCCGAGAGGGGGGTGAAATCGTCGGTCATCGCTGCCATCGCCTTGCGGATGGTGTCTTCGCTCCACGGTTGGCCGACCAGCGCCGCCTCAGCCGCAGCGGCGCGTTTCGGTGTTGCCGCCATGCCGCCAAAGGCGATGCGCGCGGTGAGGATTTCGGTGCCATTGCCAGTAATCGAGATACAGCCGCAGACCGCCGAAATGTCTTGATCGAAACGTTTCGACAGTTTGTAGCAGCGCAGCGTGTCGTGCTGGCGCGGCACGGTGATGGCTTCGACAAATTCTCCCGCCGCGCGGTCTTGTTTGCCGTAGTCGAGAAAGAAATCCTCAAGCGCTATTTCGCGTCGCGCATTACCGCGCCGCAACTGCAGGGTCGCCCCAAGCGCAATCAGCGCGGGCGGGCCATCCCCGATGGGCGAGCCATTGGCGATATTGCCGCCCAAGGTCGCCGCGTTGCGCACCTGCGTCGAGCCATAGCGGCGCAGCATGGTACCCAAGCTGGGATGCAGGGGGGCAAGCTTTGCCTCTACCTCGGTCAGCGTGGTCATTGCACCGATGCGCAGGCCGGTTTCGTCCTCGGTGATGCCGCGCAGATCGGCGCAGCGGTTGAGGAAGGCGACGGCGCCCAGTTCGCGGAAGCCTTTGGTGACCCAAAGACCCACGTCCGTTGCTCCGGCGATCAGTGTGGCGTCCGGATTGTCGAGATACCAAGCGGCGAGTTCATCGCTGCTTTCGGGCTGCACATGCGGCGCGCCTTTGGCTTTGGCGGGCGCGGGGATGTCCTGCGCCAACGTGTCTTTCAGGCTGCGCAGATGGGCGGGCACCGGCGCGCCTGCGGCGGCCTCCGCGGCGCGGATGATCGGGGCGTAGCCGGTGCAGCGGCAAAGGTTGCCAGCCAGTTGCACGTCATGATCCGTCGCACCATTAAGATGCGCCGTGGCCATGGAGACCACGAAGCCCGGCGTGCAGAACCCGCACTGGCTGCCGTGATGCTCTATCATCGTCTCCTGCACCGGGTGCAGCGTGCCATCGGCGCTCGCCATGCCCTCGACCGTGGTGACGGCTTTGCCGTTCACCTGCGGCAGAAACAGGATACAGCCATTGAGCGCGCGGCTGCCGTTTTCATCGGTGATCATCACCGAGCAGGCTCCGCAGTCGCCCTCGTTACAGCCCTCCTTGGTGCCGGTCAGGCCACGCTCTTCGCGCAGCCAGTCAAGCAGGGTGGTAGTCGGGGACACGTTGGAGAGTGACACGACTTCTCCATTGAGAAGAAAAGTGATGTCCATTGGTTCTCATCCGCCGCGGTACAAAGTGGCCCATATCGTTGCGCGGGGTTCGATGCGGCGTAGAACCGGGCGCGGGCGAGGTAGAGGTCAGGCTAGCGGGGTGGGGGGCGTTTTGGCAAGAAAAAATACCTTGGGCGAAAAATGCGCTGGGTGCGATCCGGTGCTGGTGCCTCTGGGGTGGGTGGCGTAAAAATGCGCCATGTCCAATGATCCCCGATTCATTCACCTGCGTAGCCATTCCGAGTATTCCTTGCTGGAGGGCGCGCTGCGGTCGAAAAAACTGCCCGGCATGTGCCGCGATGCGGGCATGCCCGCGCTGGCGCTGACCGACACCAACAACATGTTCGCCGCCCTCGAATTCTCTGTCGCGATGGCGGGCGCCGGCGTGCAGCCGATCATCGGCTGTCAGGTCGACGTGGCCTATGTCGAGGTGCAGCCGGGTGAGAAACCGCGCCCGCCTGCGCCGGTGGTCCTGCTGGCGCAAAGCGAATTGGGCTATGAAAACCTGATGAAGCTGAACTCCTGCCTCTACCTCGACAAGGGCGGGGCGGTGGCCGAGGTGACGCTGGCGGAGCTTGAGGCGCTGAGCGCCGATCTCATCTGCCTGACGGGTGGCGCGTTGGGGCCGGTGGGGATGCTTTTGCAAGGCGGCCAGCGCCCGGCGGCAGAGGCGTTGATGGCGCGGCTGCAGGGTGCCTTTGGCGACCGGCTTTATGTTGAGTTGCAGCGCCACCCCGAAGACGGCGGCCAGCCTGAGCCCGAGCGTCTGACCGAGCGCGGCTTTATCGAAATGGCCTATGCGATGGATATCCCGCTGGTTGCGACCAACGATGTCTATTTCCCGAAACCGGATATGTACGAGGCCCATGATGCGCTGATCTGCATCGCCGAGGGTGCCTATGTTGACCAAAGCCAGCCCCGCCGCCGCCTGACCGCGCAGCATTACTTCAAGTCGCAGGCCGAGATGGCGACGCTTTTCGCCGATCTACCCGAAGCGCTGAGCAACACTGTCGAGATCGCCAAACGCTGCGCCTTCATGGCCTACCGACGCGACCCGATCTTGCCGAAGTTCGCCGACGACGAGGTGGCCGAGCTGCGCCGTATGGCCAACGAGGGGCTACAGGCGCGTCTGGCGGTGATCCCCCATGCGGTCAGCGTGGAGGACTACCAAAAGCGCCTCGATTTCGAGCTGGGCATCATCGAAGGCATGGGGTTCCCCGGCTACTTCCTGATCGTTGCCGACTTCATCCAATGGGCCAAAGACAATGA
>NZ_LWER01000431.1:0-43038 GCF_001634775.1 Sulfitobacter sp. HI0027 | reverse complement strand
GGGGGCGGATGCCTTGGGGCTCAGAAACCCGCCGCCTGCCCGTCTTTGCGCGGATCGGACCCGGCGGAATAGCCGCCTTCGGGCAAGCGCTGCACCAATTGCGCCCCGCCGAAGCCGAAAGCATTGTCAGGCGCTTCGACATGGACGACATGGCCCAGATCGCGCAGCCCTTGCAAAAGATCGGGCGCCATGGCCGGTTCGCAGGCCACCTCCAGCCCCGATAGGATCCGCCAGCGCGGCGCATCGGCGGCGACCTGAACGTCCTGCCCCCAAAGCTGCGTACGCAGCAGCAGTTGCATATGGCCCTGCGCCTGAATCGGCCCGCCCATCATGCCATAGGCCATCAAGGGCTGGCCGTCCTTCATCGCGAAACCGGGGATGATCGTATGGAAGGGCCGCTTGCCCCCCGCCACGATATTCTGGTGCCCCGCCTCGGTGGTGAACCCAAAGCCACGGTTCTGCATCGAGACCCCCGTCCCCGGCACTACCACGCCCGAGCCGAAGCCCGCGTAGTTCGACTGGATAAAGCTGACCATCATGCCCGAGGCATCCGCCGTGCTCATCAAAACCGTGCCGCCCTGTTTCGGCGCACCCGCGCCAAAATCTTGCGCCTTCTCGGTCGAGATCAGCGCGGCGCGAGATTTGAGGTACGCCGGATCAAGCAGCGCCTTTTCGTCCACCTGCGTCATGGCGGTCCGATCTGCCACATAGGCATGCAGATCGCTATAAGCCAGTTTGCAGGCTTCGATCTGCAAATGCACCGCCATCAGGTCATCAGCCCCGGTGGTGCGAATGTCGCTGAGCTCCAGAATGCCAAGCGCCATGAGCGCGGCGATCCCCTGCCCGTTTGGCGGAATCTCATGCAGCTCCACATCGTCGAAGCTTTGGCTGATCGTGCCGCACCATTCGGGCTTGTTGGCGGCCAGATCGTCCATGCTCATCGCGCCTCCATTCGCCTTGGCATGGGCCACGATCTCTTGCGCGATCTCGCCTTCGTAAAAGGCTCGGCCATTGGTTTCAGCGATCAAACGCAGGGTACGTGCGGCGCCGGGGTTGCGGAACCGCTCGCCCGCGCGCGGGGCACGGCCCTCGGGCAGAAATGTCTCGGCAAAGCCCGGCTGCTTGCCCAAAACCTCGGCCCCGCGCGCCCAAAGCGTCGCGATGGTGGGCGAAACGAGGAAGCCCTCTTCGGCATAGCGGATCGCCGGGGCCAGCACGGTCGCGAGATCAAGCTTGCCGAACTTCTCCATCAATTCAACCCAAGCACTGACCGCGCCCGGCACGGTGACACTGTCCCAACCATGTTCGACCATGCCATCCGGAAAACGCTCGGGCGACCATGCCGCTGGTGCCCGACCCGAGGCGTTGAGCCCATGCAGTTTCTCGCCATCCCATAGGATACAGAAGGCGTCAGACCCCAGCCCATTGCCCGTCGGCTCCACCACCGTCAGCGCCGCGGCGGTGGCGATCGCCGCATCCACCGCATTGCCCCCCTGCTGCATCATCAAAAGCCCGGCCTGCGTGGCCAGTGGCTGAGAGGTCGCGACGACATTATCGGCAACCACAGGGGATCGGTGGGACGGGTAGATGGGATCGTGACGAAGCATAGCTGTCCTTTGCTTGGGTAAGGCCAGCGGCGCGGTCAAACCGGCCGCCTGTGGCGTTGCCGGCAAAGTGAACGTGAATGCATCTGCATGCAACTGCCCAGCAGAATAATTCCGAGCTCAGAGAGTGGGCCGATTGCTGTCGCGCCAACCGCGGTTGCCTTGCGACCTGCGCGCCTTGAGACGCAGTATTTTTCGATGGTGACGGAAACTTCGTTCGCAATGAGAGGGGGTGAAAACCACGACCCAGAGGGCCCAAAGACGGCTCGCCTCTCGATATTGCCATGCCCTTGCACAAAGCGACTGGTCGGCATCGGAAAAGATGCAATTGTGCAGAATGCGAGACCAGTCTCTAACGTTAACCAACATCTGGAACCTCCCTTTCGCATGGCGACAGGGCATCGCGCCACTGTAACCGCCTAGGATTTGGTCCCCCCGGATGGTGAGAATGCTCGCCTAAAAATCTGCCGAGAATAAGGCGGAGGGCTGCCAAAACCGTGCCGTGCAAACGTAACGAATTCGCAAAGCGAGGGTGCGCTGGGTGAAATCGGGGGGGGGATGAAGGCCCACGCGGGGCGCAGTGCCACAGGTTTGGTCGGGGTGGCGGAGACGAAGGGATTCGAACCCTCGAGACCCTTCCGGGCCTACTCCCTTAGCAGGGGAGCGCCTTCGACCACTCGGCCACGTCTCCGTCGACCCGTTTAGAGAGGTCGCGCCCGGGTGACAAGGCGAAATTCACAGGTATTTCTGCATTTTTCTAGGTTGGTTTCTTTTCATCTGGCTGGCGTGCGAGGCCGAGCCGCCGTGAAGCGCGCTTGGTCGTGCTGCTTTGCAGAAAGATGGCTGTTGCGCTGCTTTGTATGAGGCCGTTTCCCGGGCATGGGGAGCGGCTGTAGCAACTAACACAGGAGCGTGAATGACTTATGAAACGCCGCGGTAATCACGATAACCAATTGATATATAACATATATCTCCGCGAAAACCGATCCCTGCGCCGCTCAAACACCCTAGATCGCACCCAATCTCGCTGCAGGGGCGAAACTTTCAGGACCGGACACCCGTTACTTCACCACAAACGATGACATCGCAATGACGCGATTTAAGAGAAAACCAAAGGAACACATTATGAAACTTATTATGACCACCGCCGCCGCCGCTTTGATTTCTACCGCTGCCGTTGCCGACAACTCCACCCGCTACAACGACATTTTTCTCGACACCTCGGTGACTGCTGAGACAAGCGATGTCTATGGCAACAATGACCGCATGCGGAACCCGAACGCTTCGACCAAAGCGAATGACATCATGCTGAACACCGCCGACGCCGACAAGAACAGCGACACCGTGATGAGCACGCGCAACGCCCTGCGCAGCCCCGGTGAAGGCTATGTCTACGGTGGCTTTGGCCCGGGCAACGACAGCAGATAAGCTGTCACCTCCCACAAAAAAAGCCCGGCAGCGCAAGCTGTCGGGCTTTTTTGTTGGCGGGGTCAAAGACCCCTGCGAAATCGATCAGGTGTTGAACAGGAAGTGCAGCACGTCACCGTCTTTGACGATATAGCTTTTGCCTTCGGCGCGCATCTTGCCCGCCTCCTTCGCGGGACCCTCGCCGCCGAGGCCAACGAAATCATCATAGGCAATGGTTTCTGCGCGAATGAAACCTTTCTCGAAATCGCCATGGATAACGCCCGCTGCTTTGGGCGCCGAGGTGCCGGTTTTGATTGTCCAAGCCCGTGCTTCCTTGGGACCAACGGTGAAATAGGTCTCAAGATGCAAAAGCTCATAGCCCGCGCGGATCAGACGGTCGAGGCCAGCTTCTTTCAAGCCCATTTCTTCGAGGAACATCTCGGCCTCTTCGGCCTCAAGCTGGCTGATTTCCTCTTCGATCTGGGCAGAGATCACCACGTGCGAATTGCCCTGCGCTGCGGCCATCTCGGCCACTTTGGCGGAATGGGCGTTGCCCTCGGCGGCCTCGGATTCGCCCACGTTACAGACGTAGAGCACCGGCTTTGTGGTCAGCAATTGCAGCATACGCCAGGCTTTGGCGTCGTCTTCGTCGACCTCGACCACACGCGCGGGGTTGCCAGCTTCCAATGCTTCAAGCGCCATGCGCATTAGACGCTCCTGCTGCACCGCTTCCTTGTCCCCGCCGCGCACTTTGCGCACGATGTTTTGCAAGCGTTTCTCGATGCTTTCAATGTCGGCCAGCATCAGTTCGGTGTCGATGGTTTCGGCGTCCGCCACCGGGTCCACGCGGCCTTCGACATGGGTCACATCGCCGTCTTCAAAGCAGCGCAGCACATGGGCGATGGCGTCAACTTCGCGGATATTGGCGAGGAACTGGTTGCCCAAGCCTTCGCCTTTCGACGCGCCCTTCACCAGACCAGCGATATCAACAAAGGTCATGCGCGTTGGGATGATGCTTTTCGACTTGGCGATTTCGGCCAGCGTGTCGAGCCGCGCGTCGGGCACAGCGACTTCGCCGACATTGGGCTCGATCGTGCAGAACGGAAAATTCGCCGCCTGCGCCGCTGCGGTGCGGGTCAGCGCGTTGAAAAGGGTCGATTTGCCGACGTTCGGCAAACCGACGATGCCCATTTTGAAACCCATGACGATACCCCTATAAAAGCTGCGCGTGTGTTAGGGGTAGCGGGCGCAAAGCGCAAGGCTCAGCGCGCGCGGCGGTCCTGATGCGCCTGATAGATCAAGATCCAAGCCAGCAGGATAAACATCGGATGTGTCAGCCCGCCCGAAAAGATGATCGCGGGCAGCCAGATCAGGAAGACCACGATGGACAGGATCGGCCGACCGATCAACAGGATCGACAGCGGCGGTAGGAAAAGGGCGAGTACATAGTTCATGCGCCATGAGATAGGCGGCTTTGCGCAGAATGGAAGGGCGCGGCCTGCCACGCGCCCCTGATAGGGGAATTTTGCCGCCCCCTGCCCCACGGTGGATTGATTTTCACCGCGACATTCGGCATTGCCGAGGAAAGCACCAAATGAGGCAAGCCACATGACCCGTATCGACGCCAAATTCGAAGACCTCCGCGCCCGCGGCAAAAAGGCGTTTGTGTCCTATGTGATGGCCGGCGATCCTGATTTCGACCGCTCCCTTGAGATCGTGCGCGGCCTGCCTGCCGCCGGGGTGGATATCATCGAACTTGGCCTGCCTTTCACCGATCCAATGGCCGACGGCCCCACGATCCAGCTTGCCGGTCAACGCGCCCTCGAAGCGGGGATGACGCTGAACCGCACACTAGAAATGGTTCGCGCCTTCCGCGAGAATGACGACACGACCCCGATCGTGCTGATGGGCTATTACAACCCGATCTATTCCATGGGTGTTGAGAAATTCCTAACCGAAGCCAAAAACGCCGGGATCGACGGGTTGATCGTGGTTGACCTGCCGCCTGAAGAAGACATCGAACTGTGCTTGCCCGCGCAGGATGCCGGGCTGAACTTCATCCGCCTTGCCACGCCGACCACGGATGACAAACGCCTGCCGCGCGTGGTGCAAAACACCTCTGGCTTTGTCTACTACGTCTCAATTACTGGCATCACCGGCTCGGCCGAGGCGAATGCCGCGGATGTTTCGCCCGAGGTTAAGCGCATCCAAAAGGCCAGCGGCCTGCCCGTGATCGTAGGCTTTGGCGTGAACACCCCTGAAAAAGCCTGCGCCATCGCCGAAGTGGCTGACGGTGTGGTGATCGGCTCGGCCATCGTGAACCGCATCGCCAATGGCGACAGCCCCGAAGATGTTTTGGCCTTCGTCAAAACCCTCGCCGACGGGGCGCATTCGGCGTAACCCCTTCGCCTCAAGCAATGGCCCAGAGCCCGCGCTGCCACACTGGCCGCGCGGGCTTTTTCCTTGCTGCGGCCTTCTTAATTGCCAACCCCCCCGCCAGTTGCTACCAAAAGTTAACCCATTCAGCACAGGTGGCCCATGCCCGTCATCACCAGCATCGACGATCTTAAACGTATCTACAAACGCCGTGTCCCGCAGATGTTTTACGACTATGCGGAATCCGGGAGCTGGACAGAACAGACATTTCGCGAGAATTGCAGTGATTTCGACCAAATCCGCCTGCGCCAGCGCGTGGCGGTGGATATGTCGGGCCGCAGTACGGCAACGCAGATGATCGGTGAAGATGTCGCCATGCCCGTGGCGCTCGCCCCCGTGGGTCTGACGGGCATGCAATGCGCGGATGGGGAGATTAAAGCCGCCCGCGCGGCAGAGGCCTTTGGCGTGCCCTTCACCCTGTCGACCATGTCGATCAACTCAATCGAAGATGTGGCCGAGGCGACGACAAAACCGTTTTGGTTTCAACTCTATACCATGCGCGATCAGGACTATGTCAGCCGCCTGATCCAACGGGCCAAAGACGCGAAATGCTCCGCGCTCGTCATCACGCTGGACCTGCAAATCCTCGGGCAGCGGCATAAAGACCTGAAAAATGGTCTCTCCGCCCCGCCCAAACTGACGGTGAAAACCCTTGCCAACCTTGCCACCAAATGGGGCTGGGGCCGCGAGATGCTGGGCGCCAAGCGGCGGCATTTCGGCAATATCGTCGGCCATGTGCATGGGGTGACCGACAATGCCGACCTTGGCGCATGGACGGCAGAACAGTTCGACCCCTCGCTTGATTGGGACAAGATCGCGAAGATCAAAGAGCAATGGGGCGGCAAGGTGATCCTCAAGGGCATCTTGGATGCCGACGATGCGCGGATGGCGCTAAAGGTCGGGGCAGATGCGATCATCGTCTCCAACCACGGCGGGCGACAGTTGGATGGGGCGCTGAGTTCGATCCGCATGCTGCCCGAAATCCTCGACGCCGTGGGCGACCAGATCGAAGTCCACCTCGATGGCGGCATTCGGTCGGGTCAGGACGTGCTCAAAGCCATGGCGATGGGCGCTAAAGGCACCTATATCGGTCGCGCCTTTATCTATGGGCTGGGCGCGATGGGGCAACAGGGCGTGACCCGGGCGCTTGAGGTGATCCACCGCGAGTTGGATCTGACCATGGCGCTCTGCGGAGAGACGCAAATCGCCAACCTCGGGCGGCACAATCTGCTGATCCCGCGCAATTTCGGCGGCGACTGGCAGGAATGGCCGCGCGATCCGGGCAAATGCTGATCTTTCTCAACCGCAACCTCACCTTTCTCGCCACGCCGAAAACCGGGACCACCGCTGTTGAAATGGCGCTGAAACCCGAGGCCGAGATCGTCTTTTCGCGCAGCCGCAAGCATTTGACCGCGCTGCGCTATCGGCGCCGCGTGCTGCCCTTTTTGCAAGAGACCTTTTCAGCCTCGCCCGAACCCTTGGCCGTGATGCGCGATCCCGTAGAGCAGATCCGAAGCTGGTATCGCTACCGCAGCCAGCCCCGGCTGGATGGCAAGAAGCTCAGCACCAAGGGGCTGACCTTCGAGGCGTTCGCGTTGGAAGTGATTTCTGACGCGCCACCGCCCCGCGCGCAGATCGGCAGCCAATTTTCTTTTCTAACCTCCGACCAAGATGACCTTTTGGTGCAGCACCTCTTTGCCTATGAACGCCAACCGACCTTTCGCGATTTTCTGGCCGACAGGCTGGGGCGCGAGGTCAAGCTGAAGCCCAAGAACGTCTCCCCCGATCTGCCCGCCCCCCTATCAGGCGAGGTCGAATCCCGGCTCCGCACCGCGCGTGCCAAGGAGTTCGCTCTTTATGATCGGCTGATAGCGGCAGACGGCTACCTGCAGACCCCGCAGGAATAGCGCCTTCGCTGCCCTTTTGCCCTTTCCAGCCGGGCAAAACCGGTCTATACGCGCGGCTTCACGCGGGAATACAGCCTTGGAGGATTCCCGCCCTAATCAATTGGAGACTAAAATGGCCGGAGAGATTCCTGATCTTGAAGCCCAGGTACGTACGGGGACAGGCAAGGGCGCCGCTCGTCAAGCACGTCGTGACGGCATGGTTCCTGGTATCGTATTTGGTGGCGACAACGACCCGCTGCCGATCAACATCCCGTTCAACAAGCTGCTGACCCGTCTGCGTCAGGGCCGCTTTAAGGCGACCCTGTTCAACCTCAAGGTTGAAGGCCACGACGACGTTCGTGTGATCTGCCGCGACGTTCAGCGCCACGTTGTCAAAGACCTGCCCACGCACATCGACCTGATGCGCCTTAAGCGGACCACCAAGATCAACCTGTTCATCAACGTCGAAGTCAAAGGCGAAGAAGAATGCCCCGGCCTGAAAAAGGGTGGCGTGCTCACTCTGGTCCGTCCGGAAGTTGAACTGGTTGTGACGGCTGCGGACATCCCTGAGTACGTGACCGTGGACATCACTGGCCTCGAAATCGGCGACAGCGCGACCATCAGCCGTGTCGACCTGCCCGAAGGTGCCAAGCCCACAATCGACCGTGACTTCGTTGTGGCCACGATTTCGGCTCCTGCTGGCCTTGCCGCGTCGGATGACGACGAAGACGAGACTGCAGCGGACGAAGTACCGACAACCGAAATGGGTCCGCCCGACGGTGAAGAATAAGCATCAGCCGCAAGGCAATGCTGGAACGGGGTCGCATCACGCGGCCCCGTTTTGCGTTTAGGGGGTGATTTCTTTAAAAGAAATCACTGCGGAATTTTCCAAAAATTTCGGCACACAGCAGGCCATTCCATCCCCCTGCCCCTCTTGCTAAACTCCACCGAACCACAGGAGAAAGCCCATGAAACTCATCGTCGGCCTTGGCAACCCGGGCGACAAATACGCCCGAAATCGCCACAACATCGGCTTCATGGCGCTGGACCGTATCGCGGCTGATCACGGCTTTGCCCCGTGGAAGGGCAAGTTTCAGGGCAGTGTCAGCGAAGGGCGTTTCGGCTCCGACCGGGCGGTGCTGCTTAAGCCTGAGACCTTCATGAACAACTCCGGCCAATCGGTGCAGGCGGCGATGAAGTTTTACAAGATCGACCCCGTGGATGTGATCGTCTTTCATGATGAACTCGACCTCGCCCCGGGCCGCGTGAAATGCAAGACCGGCGGCGGCCATGCGGGCCACAACGGCCTGCGCTCGATCCACGCGCATATCGGGGCAGAATATGACCGCGTGCGCATGGGCATCGGCCACCCCGGCCACAAGGACGCGGTCGCGGGCTATGTGCTGCGCGACTTCCCCAAAGCGGACGAAGGCTGGCTGGACGATGTGCTGCGCGGCGTCTCGGACGGGGCCGCCGATCTGGCGCGAGGCGACACCGGGCGCTTTATGAATGCCGTGGCGCTGCGCGTGGCCCCACCACGGTCGGGCACCGGCAGCAAGGGGCCAAAGAAACCCGCCGAAGCACAGCCAAAGCCCGCCCCCAGCAAGCCCGTCCCCAGCAAGCCCGAGCCGGAGGCAGAGGCCCAATCGCCGCTGCAAAAGCTGATGCACCGCTTTCGCTGAGCGCCCCAGTCTGACGTTCAGCCTGACGCCCAGCCTGACTGACGCAATGTCGGGCTGGCCCCCGCCCCTGCGCCGTGGTTCACTGAAACTGAACAGGGGGACATCATGCGTACATTCGGAAAATGGCTTGGCCGGGTCTTGCTCGCGCTTTTGGTCGCGGCAGTGGTCATCGGACTTTGGAAGCGCGAAGAGATTGAGCGGCTTCTGGCGGTGAACTCTCTCTTCTCCGAAGAGAAGATCGTGCATAACTTCAGCCATATGGACGGCGCGTTTCTTTCTGCCCCGATTTCGCGCGGGGACGGGCTGACCAGCGAACTTGCCTACGGCCCTGAGACCGAACTGCCCGATGCCGTCGACGACTGGATCGCGGCGCGCGATGTGACCGCATTGGTGGTGCTGAAAGACGGTGCCATCGTCTATGAGAACTATTTCAAAGGCACCGGCCCCGAAGACCGCCGGATCAGCTGGTCGGTGGCGAAAAGCTATCTCTCCGCACTGGTGGGCATCCTGCTGGAGGAGGGACAGATCGCATCCCTCGACGATCCGGTCACGAAATACGCGCCCAATCTCAGAGGCAGCGCCTATGACGGGGCAAGCTTACGCAACGTGCTGCATATGGCCAGCGGCGTCACCTTCGACGAGGACTATCTCGACTACGATTCAGACATCAACCGCATGGGCCGGGTCGTCGCCTTGGGCGGCCGGCTGGATGATTTCACCGCCGAACTGACCGAGACTTTCGCGGAACCCGGCAGCCAGTGGCAGTATGTCTCGATCGACACCCATGTCATCGGCATGGTGGTGCGCGGGGCCACCGGACGCAGCGTGCCGGAGTTGCTGAGCGAAAAGGTCATCGCGCCCTTGGGTCTGGAACATGCGCCCTATTACATCGTTGATGGTTCAGGCACTGCTTTCGTGCTGGGCGGGCTGAACATGACCACACGCGACTATGCCCGCTTTGGCCAGATGTTTGCCCAAGGCGGTGAATGGAACGGCAAGCAGGTCGTGCCCGCAGACTGGGTGACAGCATCAACCAACCCCACCGCCCCCACTGCGGAGGGGCAGATCGGTTACGGCTACCAATGGTGGATCCCCGTGGGCGCAGCAGAGGGGGAATATATGGCGCGCGGCATCTATGGGCAGTACATCTATGTCGACACCGCCCGTGATGTGGTCATCGCCACCAATGCCGCCGACCGCAAATTCCGCGAAGCCGGGGTTTCGGACCAAAACATCAAGATTTTCCGCCAGATCGCGGCATCGGTCTCAGGCGGGACCTGAGGCAGAAAGGCAAGATATGACACCCGACAGCAGCATCAACGTCCTGAACCAGCCCCTCGTGATCTGCGGGACCGACCCGGTGACGGGGTTCTTTCGCGACGGGCATTGCAACACCTGCGCGCAGGATCAGGGCAGCCATACGGTCTGCGCGGTGATGACGGCAGAGTTTCTAGCCTATTCGAAATATGTCGGTAACGATCTCAGCACCCCGCGCCCCGAATTCGGCTTTGCCGGGCTCAAGCCGGGCGATCCTTGGTGCCTCTGTGCCGCGCGGTTCCTGCAAGCCGCGGATGAGGGCTGCGCGCCGCGGGTGCACTTGGCCGCCACGCATCTGCGCGCGCTCGATATTGTGCCGCTGGACGTGCTGCGCGACCATGCCATCGACGAAAGCGAGGGATAATCATGCGCCTGCGCCTCCTGCCCCTTCTGCTGCTGTTGCCTGTCTCCGCATGGGCGGAAACCACGCTCCGCCCCGCCGATAGCGCCCGGCTGGACAACTTTGACGCTGCCTTTGGCGATGCCATGATGCAGGGCTTGGCGGGGGGCGAAGCGGGGGACGTGGCCGCCCTGACACGCGCACTCTCCGGGCAACCACAGGTCGCCTTTTCCGCCGATTTGCAGGGGGAATGGTCCTGCCGCACGATCAAGCTTGGCGGGATCAGCCCGCTGGTGGCCTATTCCCCGTTCAAATGCCGCTTCACCGCCAGCGACCGCGGCTTCACCTTTGAAAAGCTTACCGGATCGCAACTGACGCGGGGGGAGATCACCCTGCGCGCGGGCCGCGCGATCTATGCTGGGGTGGGCTATGTCCGGGGCCAAACACCCCCCGATTATGCCGACCTGCCCGAAGATTTCACCTCTGGCGGCAAGGTGCAAAGCGACGTGGCGGTCTTTCAGCGGGTCAGCCCCACACGGGCGCGGCTGTTGTTTCCATCACCGGCGATTGAGAGCGATTTCGATATTCTGGAACTGACGCGCTAAGGCGCCACGCCGCCCTTAGGCCGCGTGGCAAAGTTGCAGTTTCGACTTCGGACGCGGCATCAGCGCATCGTCCATCAGGTCTTCGATAAAGGTGCTTAGAAGCTGGGTCCGTCCGGTTACGCCCGCTTTGCGGTAAATCGCGTTGGTCTGCGCTTTCACGGTGCCTTCGGAAGTGCCGCGCATCTCAGCAATGTCTCGTGTATTCAATCCCTTAGTCAGGAAAATAGCCACGTCCCGCTCTGCCGGGGTGAGGTGCCATTCGCGAAAGTGTTCTTCGAGCACATCAGCGAATTCCACCGTACAATGACGCAGCGCCGTCTCTGCACGTTCGGCGCGCTGGAGGCTCATTCGCAGGGCCATCCAGCCCAGAACGACCCCAAGGATCAGACCCAAAACCTGGATCCCTTTATTCGGCCCAATGTCAGCCAGAGGGGTGCCAAAAAGTGTTACGCCCCGACCCTCCAGTGCAAAAACGAGCACGAAATAGACAGTGGCGTTAAACTGTAGAGCGGCGATAACCCACAGTGCGATCTTTTTCTTATTATTCATGGTGAAGCCTTGCCTTGGTATCCGCCGTATTTAACCGCGGCACACCGAAGTGCAAGGGATGGCGGCCATGCGCCATGATCAACCCTTAGTGATTTGGCACCCGCCCCGAAGGGCGAGTGCATTGTCTTGAGGCCAGTTTGAGGGAGGCTTCGCTGGCCGGAATATTGTTTTAGCGCAATGCCTTAGCTGGCATTAACCCGCATTTAGCGCGGGAAGCTGTTCACTTTTGCAGCGTCTTGCGCAGCGGGAAAGACGGTGACGGTGACGTCGGATGTGTCTTCGGCGCGGAAGGTGCCGCTGTTGAAGATGTCCAGTTTCACATTGTCGACCGCGTCATTGCGGCTGGAGTAGGAAACGCCTGCATCCGCTTTGTCGTTATAGCCGATTTGCTGGCCTTCCATGCCTTGGGCGAAAGCAGCGGAACCTGCTGTGGCAAGAATCAGGGCGGTGGTTGCGAGTGTCTTTTTCATGTCGTGTCCTTTCGGGGGAAAGTTGAGGTCGCGCCGTGATCAGCGCGGGAAGCGGTTGACCGAAGCGTCGCTCTGCGCGGTCGGGAAAACGGTGATGGTCACGTCGGACAGGTCTTCGGCGCGCAGGATACCGTCTTTGAAGATTTCCAGTTTGGTCTCATCCACAGCTTCGCTGCGGCTGGAGTAGGAAACGCCATTGTCGGTCTTGTCGTTGTAGCCGATGCGCTGGCCTTCCATGCCTTGAGCAAAAGCAGCGGTGCTTGCTGTGGCGAGGATCAGGGCGGTTGTTGCGAGTGTCTTTTTCATAGTCTTAGCCTTTCGGGGAGGAAAGTTGGGGGGAGGAGCCGTCGTTCGCGATTAGCGGACGAAGCGGCCGTCTTTTTGTGCGTCTTGGGTTGTGACGAATACGGTTGCGGTAGCTTCGGCAGGTGTCTCGGCGCGCAGATCGTCAAAGCTCAGAGCGTCGGATGTGACGTTACGTGTGGAATAGGCGGCGTCTGCGTTATCTGCGGTATAACCGACCTGTTGGCCTTCCATGCCCTGTGCGAAGGCGGCTGTGCCTGCTGTGGCAAGGATCAGTGCGGCGGTTGCGAATGCGTTTTTCATATCGTGTTCCTTTTCAGTCCCGGGGTGGGTTGCGAGCCGATCATCAGTGATGCGGCGTCGTTGGGATGACATGGAAAAGGGCATTCGAGGGGGTATTGGCTATCTGCCCCGGGTTTAAATCATCCGATCTAAACCCCTGTAAGAGCGTCATAAACTTTGGTTTACGGAGCCATGGCAGAGCGAAAAACGAGGGAAAGATGCCTTAGCGTCAAGCCTGCAAGGGCGAAACAGAGCTTCGCGGGCAGGCGCGCGGGCTGTAGGCGAAGGCTAGCGGGTCTTTTCTCAATGTGAAAGTTTTTTCGCTCTTTTTCTGCAAAGAACTTCGCCCCCTGCGCAAAGTTTATGCGAAAATCGCGCGATTGGCTTCGGCCCACAAAAAACGGGCCCGCGTTTTCACGAGGGCCCGTCAAATTCCACTCAGATTCGGAAGCGGATTTAGGCGAATTCACCCATGTCGAAGTCCAATGCCCGGGCGACGGTGAAGATATCTTTGTCGCCGCGACCACACATGTTCATCACCAGCAGGTGGTCTTTCGGCAGTTCCGGCGCGATCTTCATCACATGGGCCAGCGCGTGGCTGGGCTCCAGCGCCGGAATGATGCCTTCGAGGGAACAGCACAGCTGGAACGCCTCCAGCGCCTCACGGTCGGTGATCGAGACGTATTTCGCGCGGCCAATATCGTGCAGCCACGAATGCTCTGGCCCGATGCCCGGATAGTCGAGCCCCGCTGAGATCGAGAAGCCTTCGAGGATCTGCCCATCGTCGTCTTGCAACAGATAGGTACGGTTGCCATGCAGCACGCCGGGGCGGCCCCCGGTCAATGAGGCGCAATGCTCCATCTTCTCGTTCACACCCTTACCACCTGCTTCGACGCCGATGATGTTCACCGATTTGTCGTCAAGGAACGGGTAGAAGAGGCCCATGGCGTTGGACCCGCCGCCAATAGCGGCGATCAGCGTGTCGGGCAGACGGCCCTCGGCCTCCTGCATCTGCTCGCGGACTTCCTTGCCGATGATGCTTTGGAAATCACGCACCATCGCCGGATAGGGGTGCGGCCCGGCCACGGTGCCGATGCAATAGAAGGTGTCGCGCACATTGGTCACCCAGTCGCGCAGCGCGTCGTTCATCGCATCCTTCAGCGTGCCACGGCCCGAAGTCACCGGCACCACTTCGGCGCCCAGCAGGCGCATGCGGAAAACGTTGGGCGCCTGACGCTCAACATCATGCGCGCCCATATAGACCACGCATTTCAGCCCGAACTTGGCACAGACCGTCGCGGTCGCAACCCCGTGCTGTCCCGCGCCGGTTTCCGCAATGATGCGTTTCTTGCCCATGCGGCGGGCAAGGATGATCTGGCCCAGCACGTTGTTAATCTTATGCGCGCCGGTGTGGTTCAGCTCGTCGCGTTTCATATAGACCTTGGCGCCGCCCAGATGCTCGGTCAGCCGCTCGGCGTGATAAAGCGGGCTGGGGCGACCGACGTAGTGGGTCCACAGATCATGCATCTCGGCCCAGAAACTGTCGTCGGTCTTGGCCTTCTCATATTGCTCTTCCAGTTCAAGAATGAGCGGCATCAGCGTTTCTGAGACAAAGCGCCCGCCGAAATCGCCGAAACGGCCCTGTTCGTCGGGGCCGGTCATGAAGCTGTTGAAAAGATCGTTGGCCATTGCGCCTCTCCTAGAATGTCGCGTCAGCCTTACCGCAGCCTGCCTCCATGCGCCACCATGAGTTTCGCGCGAAGGGCGGGCGGGCAAGGCTTCGCGCTAGTCGAAGAGTTTGAACAACTCGCGTTTCAGCGCATTCTCCAGCTCATCCTTCACGATATCCTCGGTCGAGCGACTGTCATCCGGTGCGATGTTCAACTCTTCTTGGATTTTCTCGCGCACCACATCCTCGGCCCGCTGCTTTTCCTCGGCGAAATTTAAGTCGATCGCGGCGCGCAGATCGGCCTTGATCTCAGGGTCCGCCCATGGCCCGGTGATCCGCACCGGCACTGCCAGCCCGCCGCGCGCGGCATTGACGCGCAGCGCTTTGGGGGTGACCGTATAATCAAGAGTGCGCGCGCCCAGATTGACCTGCCCCGCCCCGGTCGCGTTGAAGTTCGGCAGCAGCATCAGCAGATCGTCATTGCGCAATACGCCCCCGGCGATGTCGAATGTCGCCTCAACGGAATCGAAAACCGTGCTGCCGCCCTCGGCATCGACAGAGCCCAAGAGCGCATCCAGATCGATCCCGGCAATCGTGCCGCGCCCCATGCTCAGCGTCCCATTGCCGCTGAGCGAGCGCATGATCGCATCCAGCGATTGCCCGGAGCCGAGGAAAGACAGCGCCGCTGTCCCATCCCCAGTAAAGCGCGTCACCCCGGCGGTATCTTCCAGCAGGTCGCGCATCTGGACGCCCTGCGCCGTCAGCTTGCCGCCCACCGACAGACCGCTGCGGTTGTTCACCACGAATTCACCGGCAACCTTGCCGCCATAGGCGCTCATATCCTGCAGATCGAACACCATCCGCGCGCGGTCGTTGTGCAGCACGGCCCGTGTGGGCCCAAGAGCGAGTTGCCCCAGATCAATGCTCTCAGCGCTCAGCGCGATGTCGCCGTCGAAAGCCGCAAGCCAATCCGCGTTGATTTCCTGCCGAGACCACCCCTCCAGACCCGCCGTTGTCGGGCTGCCGCTGCCGCCCGTCTCTGCCGTTTCGTCCGACAGGGCCGAGAGGTCCAACGCCCCGGTGCGCAGATTGGCGGTGATGCGCGGCGTGCCATTCAGCGCCAGATCGGCCTGCCCGGTCAGGCTGTTGCCGCCCAAGTCCACCGCGATATTGCGCAGCGCCAAACGCCGATCCGCCGTCAATGTCAGCCCACTGCGCAGATCGACTGACTGGCCCAACCCCCGTGGCAGCGTGACACCGCCCGCCCCGAAAGACGCCAGAAACCGCGCCGTATCGGGGCTATCGACCCGCAGATCCCCCGCCAGTGCACCATTGAGCGATCCGCGCCCATCGAAAGAGACTTCGCCCCCGCGCGTCGCAACATCCGCGCGCAGCGGCTGCACGCCGCCTTCCAGAAAATCCGCAAAGCCTTCGATCCGCGCGGCAAGCCGAACCGCATCCCCCGCCGGGGCCATGCTGGCGGTGATATCCGCCGCCCCGCCCCGCTCGGGCCAATCGAGCGCCAGATCGACACCTTCATAGCGCAGCACATCGGCCCCTTCGGCGTCATAGATCAGCGTGGCATCGGTTACCGTCAGCTTCTGAATGCTCAGGGGGCGGCGGCTGGCGGTCGGTTCGCTCTGCGTCTCAATCCGCGCGCCGCTGCTGCTGTCGGTGAACTGCCAACTCGCCCGCCCATCAAGGCGTTGCTCCAACCGGATCACCGGACTTTGCGCCGCGATATTGGTGATGCGTATCTCACCGCGCAAAAGCGTGCCTGCATCCACCCCAATCGCCGCATTCGCCGCCGTCAGCATCGCCCCCTTATCGGTCCAATCCGCATTGCCGACCTCAAGCCCGCCCGCGGTCACCCCCAGCACCGGCCAGAGCGTCACGCCCACATCGCCGGTGATCGACACCGCGCGCCCGGTCATCCGGCTGAGTTGGTCGCTGGCGATCCGCGCGATCCGGTCACCTGGCAGCAAGAACAACGACCCCAGCATGACCACAATAATCAGCAACAGCGCGCCGATACCGCGTATAATCCATCTCATGGCTCTCTCCTCCTGCCCGGCGGCTCTTTCCCCGCTCACCTGCATGCCTTATAGCGCAATGCATGAGCACAAACCCACCCAATCTGCGCCCCGACCTCGCCCCACAGGCGAAGATCAGCAACCCCGCCCGTCCCGGCCAGCCGACAATCGGCATGGTCAGCCTTGGCTGCCCCAAGGCGCTGGTGGATTCTGAACGCATCCTGACGCGGCTGCGCGCCGAGGGCTATGGCGTGTCGCCCGATTACGCCGGAGCCGATGCGGTGATCGTGAACACCTGCGGGTTCTTGGACAGCGCCAAGGCCGAAAGCCTCGACGCCATCGGCGAGGCGCTGACCGAGAACGGCAAGGTGATCGTCACCGGCTGTCTGGGGGCCGAGCCGGACTACATCCGCGAACACCACCCCAAGATCCTCGCCGTGACCGGCCCGCATCAATATGAACAGGTACTCGACGCGGTGCACGGCGCGGTGCCGCCCAGCCCGGATCCATTCATTGACCTGCTGCCTGCGCAACAGGTATCGCTCACCCCGCGCCACTACAGCTATCTCAAGATTTCCGAGGGCTGTAACCACAAGTGCAAGTTCTGCATCATCCCCGACATGCGTGGCCGCCTGCAAAGCCGCCCCGCCCATGCGGTGATGCGCGAAGCCGAGCGGCTGGTCGACAATGGCGTGAAAGAACTGCTGGTCATCAGCCAAGACACCTCCGCCTACGGCGTTGACATTAAACACGCCGAAGACCGTGGCCACCGCGCCCATATCACCGATCTGGCGCGCGACCTCGGCAGCTTGGGCGCATGGGTGCGGCTGCACTACGTCTACCCCTACCCCCATGTGCGCAAACTGATCCCGCTCATGGCCGAAGGTCTGGTGCTGCCCTACCTCGACATCCCGTTCCAGCACGCCCACCCGGACGTGCTGAAACGCATGGCCCGCCCCGCCGCCGCGTCGAAAACCCTCGATGAGATCGCCGCGTGGCGCGATACCTGCCCCGACATCACCCTGCGCTCGACCTTCATCGTCGGCTATCCGGGCGAGACTGAGGCAGAGTTCCAGACCCTGCTTGACTGGCTCGACGAGGCGCAGCTCGACCGGGTCGGGTGCTTCCAATACGAAAACGTCGAAGGTGCGCGATCCAACGCCCTGCCTGACCATGTCGCGCCAGAGGTCAAACAAGACCGCTGGGATCGCTTCATGGAAAAGGCGCAGGCCATTTCCGAGGCCAAGCTCGCCGCCAAGGTTGGCAAGCGCATCGACGTGATCGTCGACGAGATCGACGAAGACGCTGCCACCTGCCGCACCAAGGCCGATGCGCCTGAGATCGACGGCAACCTTTTCATCGACGAGGATTTTCAGCACCTCAAAGTCGGCGATATCGTCACCGTTGAAGTCGAAGAAGCAGGCGAATACGACCTTTGGGGACGTCAGATCACCTGACGCCCCCGGTGGCCGATCAGGCGTAGGCGCCTGCCGAATAGGTCAGTTCATAGCTGTGGCTGTAAAGCTCGAACACGATGCCAAAGGGGTCTTCGACATAGACCATGCGGTAGGGTTTCTCGCCCGGGAAATACTCCCGCACCGGCATCCGCTGCTTGCCGCCCGCCGCGACGATCCGCTCCAACAACCCTTCAACATCCGGGTCTTGGATGGCAAAATGGAACGTGCCGTGGCGCTTGTGCTCTAGCTTCTCCTCGGGGGCGTAATTGCCCGGGAATTCAAAGATTTCGATGCCGATGCCATCCGCCGTGGCAAGATGGGCAATGCGCAGCGAACCCCAGCCGGGGCCGAAGACATCGGTGCACATGACGCCGATGGCCGTGTCTTCTTCTACCGCTTCGGTGGGCTGCATCACGACGTAAAAGCCCAACACTTCGGAATAGAATTTTACCGCAGCGTCGAGGTCCGGCACGGATAGGCCGATGTGGGAAAAGGTACGGGGGGTGGTCATGGGGTATCTCCTGTTTGCGTTGAGCTTGAGATAGACAAACACGCCCCACATGTGAAATTATCAAACCTCATCTAAATCATAACGAAACGTTTGATATGCTGAATGCCACTTGGCTTGAGACCTTCACCACCCTTTGCGAGGCGGGCCATTTCACCCGCACGGCAGAGCGGCTCAACATGACGCAGCCCGGCGTGTCGCAGCATCTGCGCAAGCTGGGGGACCAGTTGGGCCAGCCGCTGATCGCGCGCGACGGGAAAAGTTTCACCCTGACTCCGGCGGGCGAAGCGCTGTTCGAGACCGGCCTTGCCCGCCGCCGCGAAGAGCAGCGCCTGCGCGAACGGATCGCCACCGATCTGCCTGACCGGGGCGTGGTGCATATCGCCTGCTCCGGCAGTTTCGCCATATTGCTCCAGCCCCTGCTGCTAGAGTGGATGGCCAACGCGCCGGACCTCTCCCTGCACCTTGAAGCCGCGCCGCAAGCCACGATCCGCGCCGGGTTGCTGGATGGGCGGTTCGATCTGGGTGTGCTGGCCGATGATCCCGCCCATGCCAGACTGGAGGCCCAGCATCTGGGGCGCGAGGAACTTTGCCTTGTTCTGCCGGTTAATGCATTGGAACAGATAGAAAGTTTCTCCGATCTTGAAACCCGCGGTTTCATCGCGCATCCCGATGGCTTTGCCTATGCCGACGATCTGTTGCAGTTGAATTTTCCGGGCAGCTATCCGGGGGCCGACCGGATCCGCCTGCGTGGCTATGTGAACCAAATCGGCCAGATTCCGGCGGCGGTGGCGCGGGGGGTGGGCTACACGCTTTTGCCCCGCAGCGGGGTCGAGACTTTTGCCGCGAAGGACCAGCTTCGGCTGCTGCCTCTGCCCAAACGGCGCTGGCATGAACTTTGGCTCGCCTCACGTCGCGGACGGCCCTTGCCTGCGCGAATGCGCAGAGCGGCGGAACTTATCGCCGAGGCCGCAGCGTCCCTGCGCTAACCCTACATTTCGCCGATATTGTGGAACCAAACCACCTCGCTACTAGATATACCCTTAAGGAAGGGCGAGAATACGGAGAGACTTGAACATGTTCCCTTTCTGTTCTATATGTAGAACGCAGTAGCAGAGGAATGACCACATGTCTTTTCAACCTCAGTTTCCCGGCATCTTCGATCCTGACCAACAGGGTCGCCCGCCGCGCGGCAGTGACAGTGCACAGCCCAAACAGGCCGACCGCCGCATGCCCGCGACCGAAAAACAGATGCAATACGCCCGGACCCTTGCCAAGAGAACGGGCAGCACGTTGCCCGAAGGGATCGAGGGTGATCGCACGGCGGTGTCAGAATGGATCGACGCGCATAAACCGCAAGCGCTAGAGGGGCCTTTCGCCGCCTACCCCTCGGCCAAACAGGTCGCCTTTGCCGAACGCATCGCGCGCCTAAAACGCCGCGATGTGCCGCAAGAATGTTTTCGCGACAAAACCCTGATGTCGCGCTGGATCGACGGCAACAAACCGCGCTGATCCGTCGGGTCGCCCGACTGACGCGGCGTCATCTATGGCATGGCAGAACGACGCTGCTACCTTTTCGGCATGGCTTATCCGACCTCCATTTCTGAAACCTTGGCTGATGGCACAGTGCATCTGCTCAGTCTCGGCTTCGCTATCCCGGCCAGCATCTTTCTGATGATGCATGCCGCAGGTCAGGAGGGCACGCTGACCGCCACGGTGATCTATGCGGTGTGTATCCTCGCCTCCTTCACCGCCTCCGCCGTCTACCACCTGCTGCCCTTCGACCGCAGCCGCGCTTTTCTAGGCCGCGTCGACCACGCGGCGATCTATTTCAAGATCGCGGGCACCTATACACCGCTGGTGATGGTGATCGGCTCAGGCTTTGCCTATGGCATTCTCGGCGTGGTCTGGGCGCTCGCGGTGATCGGCGCGGTGGCCAAGCTCTGGTTCTGGCGCACCGATGCGCGGGGGTCACTGGCGCTCTACCTCGGGATGGGCTGGCTCTCGGTCCTGTTGATCTACCCAATGTGGCACAATTTGCCCGGTGCCGCCTTAGCGCTGGTGGCCGCGGGCGGGCTAACCTATTCGGCGGGCACATTGATCTATGCCCACCCCGGCATGCGCTATCAAAATGCCATCTGGCATGCTTTCGTACTCATCGCCACGGCCTGTTTCTTTGCCGCCATCGCGCTAAGCCTTTAGGCCGCGACCGCGTCCAGATAGTCCCGCACGCAGGTCTGGACATGGC
Source organism: Sulfitobacter sp. HI0027 (assembly GCF_001634775.1). NCBI lineage: Bacteria > Pseudomonadati > Pseudomonadota > Alphaproteobacteria > Rhodobacterales > Roseobacteraceae > Sulfitobacter > Sulfitobacter sp. HI0027. Next base: position 22,242 of record NZ_LWER01000431.1, on the reverse strand, counting down.
GAAACCGATCTCCGCCCAGATGTTTGCCGCCGTACCAACGGGTGACGACGATGAGGTGATCTTCCAGTCCTTCCCGCTCCAGCATGCGCAGGATCACCATCCCGGCACCGGATTCGCCATCATCCCCTTTCAGCGGGCCGGAGTCTGATAGCAGCACCGCCCATGTGTTATGCGTGGCCTTGGCATAGGCTTTCTCGCGCTTGAGATCTTTCAGCGCGGCGTCGACCTCGGCACGGTTGCGCGCGGGGCAGCCCGACACCGCATATTTCGATCCGCGGTCGTTCAGTACCTGCCCCAGTTTGCGCAAACCGTCACAGCCCCGCCATGGTGCGCCGCACGATATCAATGCGCGAACTGTTGGGCGGGTGCGTGCCAAGGAAACGATCACCCGGATCAGGGATGCGGGTAAAGAATTCCGCCCCGCGCAGCGGATTATAGCCCGCCCGCGCGGTGATGATCGTTCCGAGGGCATCAGCCTCAAGCTCGAAGTCCTTGGAGTACCGCCGCGCGCCGACCTCAGCACCCAGTTCCTGCGCCGTGCGCACAGCGGTCGCGTCCCCACCGCTGAGCGTGGCGATCCCGGCAAAAATCACCGCGCCCGCCATGGCGTTTTGCTGCTGGCGGCCAATATGGCCCGCGATGTGATGCGCGGTCTCATGGCCCAGCACAAAGGCCAGTTCGTCTTCGTTGCGGGCATCGGCAATCAACGCCAAGGTAAAGGCCACGATCGGCCGACCATTTTTATCTAGCGTTTGAAAGGCGTTGGCAGGCTGTCCGGGGCGATCATCGACAACGATGTTAAAGTCGCAATTCATCCCCGTGGTGCGGTTGCGGCACTCCCGCTCGGCCACGGGCTCAAGCGTGCGAACCACCTGCACAAAGCTCCGCGCGGCGGCGTTCGCGCTTAGCCGTGGGCCCGACTGCCCAGTGGTTTGCTGCCCGGTGGTCTGCTGCCCCGTGGTCTGCGGCCGGTCGACCTGGATCGGCCCTGTCTGAACCGGTGCCACCCCACAGGCCGAAAGCAGGGCGATGACGGCAAATGCGCCAAGGGCATTCAACAATTTCACGGCAAGTCCTCGCTCGGTTTTTCCTCGCCCACCTGTCTATCATGACGCCCCGGCGCTGCCACCCCCGTTCACAGAGCTTTGACGTCCCAACGGCGGTCTTGCGCTTGGCCGCACAAAGCCTGTCTTGCGCTCGCGAGCACAAAGCCTGTCTTGCGCTCGCGAGCACAAAGCCTAATGTGCCCTCATGTTTACCATCGAGCACGAATTCGACGCCACCGTCATCACCCTGATCGACGAATCCGACGCCCCCCTGCGCGAGGACGTGACCGTCTCTGCCTTTGCAGGACAGATCACGATCGAGCAATGGGACGCGCGCACTGACCGGGTGGTCAAGATCACCCTATCCCCCGCGCAGCTGAGCGATCTGACAGCGGCATTGAACCTGCCCGAGGGCATCTACCGAAGCAATTCCTAAGGATCGTCACATGGCCACTGGCACAGACATCAAGACCTATTTCAACGGCGCATGGCACGACGGCGATCTGCCCACCATCAAGGCTGCCGATCACGGCGCATGGCTCGGCACCACCGTCTTTGACGGGGCGCGGCTGTTTGACGGGCTGGCCCCCGATCTTGAGGCGCATTGCGCGCGGATCAACCGCTCTGCCCGGGCCCTCATGATCACCCCCACGGTTGAAACCGAGGACATGATCGAGATGTGCCGCGAGGGGCTGAAGAGCTATTCGCGCGACCAGGCGGTCTATATCCGTCCGATGTATTGGGCGCTGGCGGGCGACGAGTTGGGCATCGTGCCGCGCGAAGGCGCCACCGGATTTGCCATCAGCTTGGAGGCGATCCCCATGGCCCCGCCAGAGGCCGCGACCACCCTCACCCGCACCCGCTTCCGCCGCCCGGTGCTGGAAGACAACGTGGTCAACGCCAAGGCGGGCTGCCTCTATCCCAACAACGCCCGGATGATGGTCGAAGCGCGTTCCAAAGGCTTCGGCAACGCACTGGTGGCCGATGCCATGGGAAATGTGGCCGAAAGCGCCAGTGCGAACGTCTTTATGGTCAAGGATGGCGAGGTATTTACCCCCATTCCCAATGGCACCTTCCTCGCCGGGATCACCCGCGCGCGGCATATGTCGAACATGCGCGAGGCGGGCATGAAGGTGCATGAAACCGTCCTCAGCTTTGACGATTTCCATGCCGCCGATGAGGTGTTCCTGTCGGGAAATATGATGAAGGTCACCCCCGTCCGCGCCTTTGACGACACGCAATATGGCACCGGGGACAACCAGAACCCGGTGACCCGCCGCGTGCGCGAAATGTATTGGGATTGGGCCGCAAGTCAGCGCGGCTGAAGGTACGGGCGGCAGCGGCGCGCAAAAGCAATTGCCAGCGCCGCCCGCCCGCGCCATGATCACACCGCACCGGGAGGAGGTGCGGAGAGAGGGTTTGATGCGGAAATTCCTAGTGGTGTTGGACGATAGCACCGAATGTCTGAATGCCATGCGTTTCGCCGCCCTGCGCGCGGCGCGTACCGGGGGCGGCGTGGCCGTCCTGTCGGTGATCCCGCCCGAAGAGTTCAACCATTGGATCGGCGTCGGCGACCTGATGCGCGAAGAGGCTCGCGAGCGGATTGAGGTGCATTTCGAGGTCTTCGCCAAATGGATGCGCGACAAACAGGGCGTCGATCCTGAGTTGATCATCCGCGAGGGTGAGCCCACGGATGAGATCATCCAACAGCTTTCAGATGACCCAGACATCGGCGTGCTGGTGCTCGGCGCCAGCGGCGACCGCAAGAAAGGCCCCGGCCCGCTTGTTACGCAATTGTCGCGCTCTGCCGGGGCACTGCCTGTGCCGATCACCATCGTGCCCGGCGATCTCAGCAAGGAACGGCTCGAAGCGATCACTTGACCGCCGCCCACGCCTGACCCAGCCCTGCATCCCGCCCCTCCGTGTGGGCCACACACAATTTAGAACGGTTCTAAACCTTGACTTGCCGCCCGCGCGGGCGCATATCAGAACCCACGCCGAAAGCGAGGTACACCCCATGTTCATCCAGACCGAATCCACTCCGAACCCCGCAACGCTCAAGTTCCTGCCGGGTCAGACCGTGCTGGAGATGGGCACCGCCGATTTCCCGACCCGCGATGCCGGGGCGACATCGCCGCTGGCCCAACGGCTCTTTGCTGTTGAGGGTGTGACGGGCGTGTTCTTCGGCACCGATTTCGTCACCGTGACAAAGCAAGACGCGGTTGAATGGGACCATGTGAAACCCGCCCTGCTGGGCGCGATCATGGAACATTTCCAATCCGCTGAGCCGGTCATGGCCTCTGACCACCAGCCCACATCGGGCCACGCCGCCCATGATGGCGAAGACGGTGAAATCGTCGGTCAGATCAAAGAGTTGCTCGACAGCCGCGTGCGCCCTGCCGTGGCCCAAGATGGCGGCGACATCACCTTTCACGGGTTTGAGCGTGGCGTTGTCTATCTGCACATGCAAGGCGCCTGCGCGGGCTGCCCCTCGTCCACTTTGACGCTGAAAATGGGCATCGAAAACCTGCTGCGCCACTACATCCCCGAGGTGACAGAGGTGCGCCCGGTTGCCTGAGCATCGCGCAAGCGGGCCGCTGATACTGGCCTTCGACACATCGGCCGCGCATTGCGCGGCCGCTTTGCTGTCGGGCGACCGGGTGTTGGCGGCGCGCGTGGAGCCGATGACCAAGGGCCAAGCCGAACGGCTGTTGGTGCTCTGCGAAGAACTGCTGGATGAGGCCAATGTGGTCTATGCCGACCTCACGGCGCTTGGCGTTGGCATCGGACCGGGCAATTTCACCGGCATCCGCATCGCCGTTTCCGCCGCGCGTGGGCTGGCACTTGGCCTTGGCATTCCGGCGGTTGGGGTCGATGCCTTTGACGCATTGCGCGAGGGTCACGATGCCCCCTGCGCCTGCGCCGTGGATGCACGCCGCGATCAGGTCTTCCTCCAAGGCTATGACAACGCAGGCATTTCCACCCCCGCCCTTTACGACGCATCCGCTCTTCCGGCCTTCACCGGGCCCCTCATCGGCACAGGCGGAGAGCCTCCCGCCATGTCGGTGGTCGAAGCCATCGCCCGCATCACGGCCCGCCGTTTCGCCGACAGTCCAGCCCGCCCCGCGCCACTTTACCTGCGCCCCGCCGATGCCGCCCCGGCGCGCGACGCGGCCCCGGTGCTGCTGCCGTGACACCAGCCGCGCTTGCGGCCCTCCACGCTGCCGCCTTTACCCAAGACAGGCCGTGGCAGGAGGCAGAGTTCGCCAGACTGCTGGACAGCCCCTTCATGCAGCTTTTCACCCGCCCCGGCGGCTTTGCCCTGACCCGGACCATCGCGGGCGAATCTGAACTGCTCACCCTCGCCGTCGACCCTGCCCGGCAGCGCCAAGGGCTGGGCCGCGCCCTGCTGAGCGACTGGTTGGCGGCCCTGCCGGCCGACTGTGACAGCGCCTTTCTTGAGGTTGCCGCCGACAATCTGCCCGCCCGCGCGCTCTATGCGGATGAAGGCTTTGCCCAAATTGCCACCCGCCGTGCTTATTACGCACGCAAGGGTGCGGTGGCGGTCGATGCCTGCATTCTGCGGCGCATGTTGACCCGTGGTCACTGTGGCGGTCCCGCCGCCCAGCCCGCAAAAAGCGGTTGACCCTACCCCCTGCCTGCGCCCTAAATTACACCTGATCATACGATCCACAAACGCCGTGGCGGCAGCACCTGCCCGACCGCCCGGCACCACAAACCGGGAGACGATAAATGACCCTCATGACGAAATTCCTCGGCGCAGCCGCAGGCTTGGCCCTGACATCGGGCGCCGCGCTGGCCGAACCCGCGCTGATCTTTGACCTTGGCGGCAAGTTCGACAAAAGCTTTAACGAAGCGGCCTTCAACGGCGCGACCCGCTGGGCCGAAGAAACCGGTGGCAAATTCGCCGAGATCGAGATGCAGTCGGAAGCACAGCGCGAGCAGGCCCTGCGCCGCTTTGCCGAATCCGGTGCCAACCCGATCATCACCATGGGTTTTGCCATGGCCGATCCGCTCTCGACAGTGGCTCCCGACTACCCAGACACGAAATTCGCCGTGGTCGACGTGAACTGGCTCGACCTGCCCAACGTCCGTCAGGTCAGCTTTGCCGAGCATGAAGGGTCTTACCTCGTCGGCGTGATGGCTGCGATGGCATCTGAGTCGAATACCGTCGGCTTTGTCGGTGGCATGGACGTGCCGCTGATCCGCCACTTTGGCTGCGGCTATGCCCAAGGCGTTATGGCGACCAACCCCGATGCCAAAGTGATCGCCAACATGACGGGCACAACCCCCGCCGCTTGGAATGACCCGGTAAAGGGGTCTGAGATCACCAAAGCCCAGATCAACCAAGGCGCTGACGTGGTATACGCCGCAGCAGGCGGCACCGGCGTGGGCGTGCTGCAAACCGCCGCCGACGAAGGCATCCTGTCGATCGGCGTGGACAGCAACCAAAACCACCTGCACCCGGGCAAAGTTCTGACCTCGATGCTGAAACGTGTCGATGTCGCGGTCTATGACGCGATGATGGCGGGCGAAGACCTCGAAGTTGGCGAAGTTGTGACACTCGGCCTTGCCGAAGAAGGTGTCGGCGTCGCCATGGACGAGCACAACGCCGATCTCCTGACCGAAGAGATGAAGGCCGCCGTAGACGAAGCGCGCCAGAAGATCATCGACGGTGAGATCAAAGTGGTTTCCTACTACGAGAATGACAGCTGCCCGGCGCTGGACTTCTGAACTTAGATTAACCAAAATGACCACAAGGGCCGCGCCGTTCCACCGGCGCGGCCCTTTCCGAACATGACAGCGTGACACGGACAAAGATGGCTCATTTCCAGATCAAGGGCCGCCACGCCCGCAGGACCTTTTGATATGACCGATACCGCCCCCGCTACCGGCATTGCCCCCGCTACCGGCACCGCGCCAGCGATCGAACTCAAAGGCATCTCCAAAGCCTTCGGCCCTGTGCAGGCTAACAAAGACATCTCGATCCGCGTGATGCCCGGTACGATCCACGGAATTATCGGCGAAAACGGCGCGGGCAAGTCAACGCTGATGTCGATCCTCTATGGCTTTTACAAAGCCGACGCGGGTGAGATCTTCATCAGTGGCAAAAAGACCGAGATTCCCGACAGCCAGGCCGCCATTGCGGCGGGCATCGGCATGGTGTTCCAGCACTTCAAGCTGGTCGAGAATTTTACCGTTCTGGAAAACATCATTCTGGGCGCCGAAGATGGCCGACTGCTGAAGCCCTCGCTCTCCAAAGCCCGCAAAACGCTGATCAGCCTGTCTGAGGACTACGGCCTCAACGTCGATCCCGACGCGCTGGTGCAGGACATCGGCGTCGGCATGCAGCAGCGCGTGGAAATCCTCAAGGCGCTCTACCGGCAGGCCGACATTCTGATCTTGGACGAGCCGACCGGCGTGTTGACCCCTGCCGAGGCCGACCAGCTATTCCGCATCCTCGGGCGCCTGCGATCTGAGGGCAAAACCATCATCCTCATCACCCACAAGCTGCGCGAGATCATGGAGATCACCGACACCGTGTCGGTCATGCGCCGTGGCAAGATGACCGCGACCGTGAAAACCGCCGAGACCTCGCCGCCGGAACTGGCCGAGCTGATGGTCGGGCGTAAGGTATTGCTCCGCGTGAATAAAAAGCCTGCCACACCGGGCGATGTGATCCTTGATGTCAAAGGTCTGCGCGTGGTTGACGACAAGGGCGTCGAGCGTCTGCGCGGCATCGACCTGCAGATCCGCGCGGGCGAAGTGCTGGGTCTTGCGGGTGTTGCGGGCAACGGCCAATCCGAACTTCTCGAAGTGCTGGGCGGCTATGCCGATGGCACCGGGAGCGTTACGTTGAACGGCACGCTGCTGGACCTGTCGGGCAAAAAGAGCGACGGCCAATCGCGCCGTGCGCGTGGCGTGGCCCATGTGCCCGAAGACCGCCAGCGCGAAGGTCTGATCATGGATTTTCAGGCGTGGGAAAACAACGTCTTCGGCTACCACCACGACGACCGCTTCAACAGCGGCATGTTGATGGACCACGCGGCCATCCGTGCCGATGCCGAAGACAAGATGGAACGCTTCGACGTGCGCCCGCCCGACCCGACGCTGGCAGCCAAAAACTTTTCCGGCGGGAACCAGCAAAAGATCGTTCTGGCCCGGGAGATCGAGCGCAACCCCGACCTGTTGCTGATCGGCCAGCCCACCCGCGGCGTCGACATTGGCGCGATTGAGTTCATCCACGAGCAGATCATCGCCCTGCGCGATCAAGGCAAGGCGATCCTGCTGGTCTCGGTCGAGCTGGAAGAAATCCTCGCCCTGTCGGACCGCATCGCGGTGATGTTTGACGGACAGATCATGGGCGAACGTGCCGCCGACCAGACCGACGAGAAAGAACTGGGGCTGCTCATGGCTGGCATCACCGACACCGAAAACGAACACAGCGTGGCCGAGGTCGAAGCCAATCTCGCCCGCGCCGGCGGCGACGCCAGCAAGGAGGTCTGAGATGGACGTGATGCCAAAATGGGCCGAGGTGATCCTCGTGCCGCTGATCTCTCTGTTGCTGGCCGCCCTGCTCTCGGCGCTGGTGATCCTTGCCATCGGTGAAGACCCGATTGCCGCCGTGACACTGATGGTCAAAGGCGCGCTCGGCTCGACCTATGGCTGGGGCTACACGCTGTACTACGCCACCAACTTCATCTTCACCGGGCTTGCCGTTGCCGTGGCCTTTCACGCGCGGCTGTTCAACATCGGGGGCGAAGGTCAGGCGATGCTGGGCGGTTTGGGCGTCGCCATTGCCGCGCTCTATATCCCTTGGCCGCATTGGACGCTGGCGCTGATCGGCTGCGGTGTGATGGCCGGGCTTTTGGGCGCGATCTGGGCCGCGATCCCCGGCTGGTTGCAAGCCAAACGCGGCAGCCACGTCGTGATCACCACGATCATGTTCAACTTTATCGCGGCGGCGCTGCTGAACTACGTTCTGGTCAACGTCATGCGCCCGCCCGGCAGCATGGACCCGGCCAGCGCGCGCTTTCCCGAGGCCGTGCATCTGCCCACGTTGCATGAATTGCTGGCCCCGCTTGGCATTGCCTTTTCCAAGTCCGCCCCCGCCAACGTCTCACTGCTCGTCGCCACCGCGGCCTGTATCGTGGTCTGGCTGCTGATCTGGCGCACCCGTCTGGGCTATGAAATCCGCGCCTATGGCCATTCGCAACCTGCCGCCAAATACGCGGGCATCTCGCCCGTGCGCATCACCATGGTCACGATGATCATCTCGGGCGCGCTGGCGGGGCTGATGGCGATCAATAACGTCATGGGCGAAAGCGAACGTCTGGTGCTGAACGCCACCGAGGGCGCGGGCTTTATCGGCATCGCCGTGGCGCTGATGGGCCGCAGCCACCCGGTTGGCGTCTTCTTTGCCGCGCTGCTCTTTGGTTTCCTCTATCAAGGTGGTGCCGAACTGGCCCTCTGGACCTCGATCCCGCGCGAATTGATCGTCGTGATCCAAGCGCTGGTGATCCTCTTTACCGGCGCGCTCGACAATATGGTGCGGATGCCGCTGGAGCGTCTTTTCCTGATGTTCCGCCGCCCCGGCCCCCCTGCCAATTCCGCTGACAGCGAGCCCAAACCCGGCCCCCGCAGCGCCCAGTCGGAGAGCGCGGAATGAGCCCCTATACCCCCCTGAGAAAGCGGGTCTGACCTATGGACTATATCACGCTCATCCAATTGCTCGACAGCACTGTGCGGCTGGCCACGCCGCTGCTTCTGGCCTGTCTTGCCGGTCTTTTCTCCGAACGCGCGGGCGTCTTTGACATCGGGCTTGAGGGCAAGATGCTGGCGGCGGCGTTCTTTTCCGCCGCGGTGGCATCGCTCACCGAGTCGGTCTGGCTTGGCCTTGCGGCGGGCATCGCCTCTTCGCTGGCACTCAGCGCTGTCCACGGGCTGGCCTCGATCACCTTCCGCGGCAACCAGCTGATCTCCGGCGTGGCGATCAACTTTCTCGCCGCGGGCATGACGGTGCTGATTGCCCAAGACTGGTTCGCCCAAGGCGGCCGCACACCCTCGCTCTTTGGCGGCGCACGGTTCGAGCCGATCACCCTGCCCTTTGCCGAGGCCGTGGCCGACGTGCCCTTCATCGGCCCCTTCTACGAAGAGCTGATCTCGGGCCATTCGATCCTTGTCTATGCCGCCTTCCTCGCCGTGCCCCTGACATGGTGGATTCTGTTCCGCACCCGCTTCGGCCTGCGCCTGCGGGCGGTGGGTGAAAACCCTGCCGCCGTGGACACCGCTGGCGTCTCGGTCGTCGGTCTGCGCTATGCTGCCGTGGCCATTGCCGGGTTGCTCTGTGGCGTGGCTGGGGCCTACCTCAGCACCGCGCTTCAGGCGGGCTTTGTCAAAGACATGTCGGCGGGCCGTGGTTTCATCGCACTGGCCGCGCTGATCTTTGCCAAGTGGCGCCCATGGTACGCGCTCTGGGCCACGCTGCTCTTTGGCCTTTTCGGGGCGCTAGAGACGCGGCCTGATGTGATCCAGTCGGTCATCGGCATCAAGGTGCAGGGCCAACTTCTGGGCGCGCTGCCCTATCTGATGACTGTGGTGATCCTCGCGGGCTTCGTCGGCAAGGCGATCCCGCCCCGCGCGGGCGGCGAACCCTATGTGAAAGAACGCTGACATCCCCCTCCGGCCCTTGCACCCGAGGGCCGGATCGGCGCAACCTATCTCAGTGGTCGCTTCATCGCGACAAGCTATGTTGAACTGCGCGGCCGTTAGAGGCTAGGAAACGTCATGCAAATCTACCTGCCCATCGCCGAGGTATCGGTTAACGCCTTCCTCCTTCTGGGACTGGGCGGAATCGTGGGCATCTTATCGGGCATGTTTGGCGTCGGCGGCGGGTTTTTGATCACGCCGCTGTTGTTCTTTGTTGGCATCCCCCCCGCCGTGGCTGTGGCCACCTCGACCAACCAGATCGTCGCGTCGTCTTTTTCGGCCCTGCTGGCGCACCTCAAACGGCGCACGGTGGATTTCCGAATGGGCTGGGTCCTGCTGGCCGGGGGTCTTGTCGGCTCGGGCATCGGCATGTTCATCTTTAACTACCTGAAATCGCTGGGTCAGGTCGATCTGCTAGTGACCCTTTGCTACGTGATTTTTCTGGGCATCATCGGCGGGCTGATGTTTTTTGAATCGCTCCGCGCGATCCGCCGCACCCGCAAGGGCGGGCGCGTGCAGCGCAAGAAACACTACTGGGTCCACGGCCTGCCAATGAAAATGCGGTTTCGGGTATCGGGGCTTTATATCTCGGTGATCCCCCCGGTGCTTGTCGGCGCGGCGGTTGGGATGCTCTCGGCCATCATGGGCGTCGGCGGCGGGTTCATCATGGTGCCCGCGATGATCTATCTGCTGGGCATGCCCACCAAAGTGGTGATCGGCACCTCGCTGTTGCAGATCATTTTCGTAACCGGTTTCACCACCATGCTGCACGCCACCACCAACCAGACGGTCGACATCGTGCTGGCGGTGCTCTTGCTGGTCGGCGGGGTGCTGGGTGCACAGGTTGGCACGCGGATCGGCGTGCGCATGCAGGCCGAACAGTTGCGCATCTTGCTGGCGGTGCTGGTTCTCGCGGTCTGCGGCAAGCTGGCGCTTGATCTGCTGCTGGAGCCGTCCGAGCTTTATTCCCTCAGCCCGGTGGCGGCAGAATGATCCGCGCAGTTCTCGCATTCGCTGGCCTGATGTTCACCGCGCTCACCGCCGCGGCGGAAGAGGAGATCGTGCTGGGCCTCAGCCAAGCCGAAGTCTCCATCACCACCAATTTCGACGGGTCCGAAATCCTCGTCTACGGCGCTGTCAAACGTGAAACCCCGATCCCCGAAGGCGCACCGCTTGAGGTGGTCGTCACCGTCTCTGGCCCCTCGACCCCGATCATGGTGCGGCGCAAGGAACGGCGCTTTGGCATCTGGGTCAACACCGACGCGGTTGAGGTCGACCGCGCGCCGAGTTTCTATGCCGTGGTCACCTCTGGTCCGCTGTCCGAAGTGCTCAAACGCATCGAAGACCTGCGCCACCGCATTTCCATCCCCCGCGCCATCCGCTCTGTCGGCGCCCCGATGGAGATCGCGGACCCGACCCAGTTCACCGATGCGCTGATCCGCGTGCGCAAGGATGCCAACCTTTACCAAGTCATCGAAGACGGCGTGAAGGTCGATGAACAGACCCTCTTCCGCGCCGCCGTTGCCCTGCCTGCCTCGCTCACCGAAGGCGCCTATGACACCCGGATTTTCCTGACCCGTGGCGGCGATGTGGTGGCGCAATATGAGACGGTGATCGACGTGCGCAAAGTCGGGATGGAGCGGTGGCTGTTCAACCTCGCCCATGAGCAGGCGTTTATCTACGGGCTGCTGTCGCTCTTTATCGCCATTTCTGCGGGCTGGGGCGCCTCTGCCGTCTTTGGGTTGCTGCGCCGCTAAGCCGCGCCATCCTCGGTCGCCTTAAGCGTCAGCGCGGCTGCCGGGGCGGCGCGCAGGTCATCCACGCGCAGCGGGCCGGATGGTTTGCTAAGCCGATTGCGCACCACCCAGATCAACCGCTCCTGCGCGCGGGTGATAGCCACATAGGCCAGCCGTTTCCACAGCGGTTGCCCGGCCTCAGAGCGCCCCATCCGCGCGGCCGCATAAAGATCGGGCGCAAAGACCTGCACGTTCTCCCACTGGCTGCCCTGCGCCTTGTGGATCGTCACAGCAGCGCCGTGCAGAAACGTGGCCCCCATACGCGCGGCGAAGGGAATAAAGGGCTCTTCCTCATCCGGTTTTTCGATTTTCACGATCGACGCCGCACTTACCTGCGGGTCTTCGGCACCGATGACGTGCAACCGACTGAACCCCGGCTTGCGCCCCTCGCCCAGATAGACCACCTGCGCGCCTTTAATCAGGCCGCGCGCTTCTAGGTCGAGGCGTTTCTTGCGGTGCTTGAGCGGCAGTTCGATCCCGTCGCAGATCAGCGGCTCGCCTGCCAGCAGCGCATCTTCGGGGGCGCCATGCACGGCGCGAAAAGCGTTGATCAGCCGAATGCGCGTGGCATTCCGCCAGACCAGCACGGGGCTGCGCGCCATAAGATCAACCTCAACCCGCTGCCCCCAGACCACGCGATCATCTTTGCGCGCCGCGTCTTCGATCATCCGCTCAAAGTCATGAAACTCAAGCTGTGGATCGGCCAGCGCATGGGCGATATCGAGGATCGGGTTATCGGCCTCTTGCCTGTGAATGCGGCTGAGGTTCAGCACCCGCTTTTCTGGCAGCTTCTCAAACACCATCGTGCCTGACTGGCCCACCGGCGCGAGCTGCGCCGGATCGCCGAACAGAAGCAGCGTCGGGAAAATCTCTTTCAGGTCTTCGAATTGTTTGTCATCCAGCATCGAGCTTTCGTCGACAAAGCCAATGTCGAGCGGCTCTTCCCGGCGTTTCCAGCCGGTGATAAAATCACTGCCACGCAAGCCTGCCGCCGCCAGCGCACCGGGCACGGATTTGTTGTTCGCGAAAAACGCCGCTGCCCGGTCGAGCGCGACTTCACTTAGCCCTTCGATGTCCGGCTTTTCGCCGTTCCCGGTCAGCCATTCCGCGATGCGCTCGTATTCGGGGTGGTAAACCGGCGTATAGAGAATACGGTGGATCGTCGTCGCAGGCACGCCGCGCAGACGCAAAACGCTGGCCGCCTTGTTGGTTGGCGCAAGGATTGCCAGCGTGCGTTTCTCGCGTTTCTTGCGCGATTCGTAATCGCCCGAGACGATGTCGACGCCCGCCGCTTCCAAGGCACGATAAAGCTCGGCCAGCAGCAGCGTTTTGCCCGATCCGGCCTTGCCGGTCACCGCCATCACCTGATCCGGCCCGCCCGCAGGCGGCATCAGCAATGAATCGTCCAGATCAATGCCCGCAGAGCGCAGCATCTCGGCCACCTTGTCATGGGCGGCGGCTTGGTCTTCGGAGTAGGTGAGCGCGGTAGATGTCATTGGGCGACCCTAATTGAGCCCCGCGCCGGGGGCCAGATCGCTTTGCCCTGACCGCCCGCGATTCACGCGAATTATCCGGCTCAAACGACGATCAGCCCCCGGCTGAGCGCGCGTGCGACGGCATGGGTCGTGTTCGATGCGCCCAGTTTGAACCGCGCGCTTTCTACATAGGCCCGCAGCGTGTGTTCCGAGATCGACAACCGATCGGCCACCTGCGCGCGGCTATAGCCCACCGCCAGCAGCGTCATCGCATCCACCTCACGGGGGGACAGCGACTGTACCGCGCAGGGCGCACGGTCCGGGGCCAGCGCCAGCGCCTTTTCGTTGAAACAATGCGCCGCCCAGATCAGATCGCGCCGGTGCCGCGCGGTGAAGGCGGCCCAGACCGCGTCGGTGCAGCTATGGTTCGTGGTGAACAGCGCAAACTGCCCATGCGGACCCCGGATCGGGACCGAGAATCCTTGATTGCCGACCCCGTGGTCCAAGGCATCCCGGTGGAACTGCCGCGCCGCGCGGGAGGACCAATCGAGGTCTTTCCAGTCCACCGGCTCAAACCGGCGATAACAGCCCGCGACAACCGGATCGATGCGGAGGTAGTTGTGCGCCTGATAGCGCTCGGACCAGAGCGGCCCGTAGGTGCCGCAGCCATATTGCACGCCCGCCGTGTCGACCCAGTGATAGACCACATGCAAGATGCCGTAGTGATCGCGCAGGTCTTCGCAGGCTTGGCCAAGTTCGGGCTGGCCGTTAGCCTGTGCCAGCCTTTCCCAAATGCGTTCCAGATGCGGCTCTATCCTCATGCGTCCGGCCTATGGCCCTTTCGCGTTGCAAGGACATCTCGGCCAAAGCGATAAGCGCCGCGTCGTCCAACTGTTCCGCCGTGCGCGGCAGTTGGTTCGCCATGGCAAAAGCCCTGAGATCGGCCAATACGTCCAATATCCAATCATCTCGCATGAGGGTCGCCCAGCTTTGGTTAATGGCAGATTAATACAACCATAGCATGTGCACGATTTCGCACCATCCGCGCTTTTCGTCCCCCCATAAATGGCGGGGTTGGCTGCGGTAAGGCCTTGTTCTGGTTGCGGGCAAACGAAAACCCCCGCGGCCGGGGCCACGGGGGGGGGGGATCTTGTCTCAGCCTATCGGTCTCGCTCAGTCGCGCGCCATCACCGTGTCTTCGAGTGTGCGCAGCCCGGTCGTGGGGGCCTGCACCAGCACCGACATATTGCCCGGCTTATGCTCATTTCGCATCATCTTCATATGCGCCTCGGGCAGATCGGCCCAGCTAAAGACTTCGGACATGCAGGGATCAAGGCGGCGTTCCATCATCAACTTATTCGCCGCGCTCGCCTGTTTCAGATGGGCAAAGTGGCTGCCCTGCAAACGCTTCTGGTGCATCCACATATAGCGCACATCGAAGGTCAGGTTGAACCCGGAGGTGCCCGCGCAGATCACCACCATGCCCCCCTTTTTGACCACGAAGGTCGAGACTGGGAAAGTCGCCTCGCCGGGGTGTTCGAACACCATGTCGACGTTCACGCCCTTGCCGGTGATGTCCCAGATCGCCTTGCCGAACTTGCGGGCCTCTTTGAACCACTCGTTATATTCCGGCGTGTTCACCGTGGGCAGCTGGCCCCAGCAGTTGAAATCCTTGCGGTTCAGCACGCCCTTGGCGCCCAGATCCATCACGAACTGCCGCTTGCTCTCGTCCGAGATCACGCCAATTGCATTGGCGCCCGCGGTGTTGATGAGCTGGATCGCATAGGAGCCAAGGCCACCCGACGCACCCCAGACCAGCACGTTCTGGCCGGGTTTCAGGTCATGCGGCTCGTGGCCGAACAGCATCCGATAGGCGGTGGCCAGCGTCAGCGTGTAGCAGGCACTTTCTTCCCATGTCAGGTGCTTGGGGCGCGGCATAAGCTGCTGGCTCTGCACGCGGGTGAACTGAGAGAACGACCCATCGGGCGTCTCATAGCCCCAGATGCGCTGGCTGGACGAATACATCGGATCGCCGCCGTTGCATTCCTCATCGTCGCCATCGTCTTGGTTGCAGTGGATCACCACCTCGTCGCCGACTTTCCAGCGGGTCACCTTGTCGCCCACCGCCCAGACGATGCCAGAGGCGTCGGAACCTGCGATGTGATAGGGCTCACCATGGCCGTCAAAGGGGCTGATCGGCACGCCGCGAGCGGCCCAGACACCGTTGTAGTTGATGCCCGCCGCCATGACCAAGACCAGCACGTCCTGACTGTCGAGCTGGGGCACATCGACGACTTCCTGCAGCATTGCGCTATCCGGGTCGCCGTGCCGCTCGCGGCGGATGGCCCAAGCATACATCTGTTTCGGGACATGACCCATCGGGGGCATTTCACCCACTTCATACAGGTCTTTTTGCGGGGCGTCATAGTCGGCGTGTTTCGTATCCAGTGCCATGTGGGCCTCCTGCCGGTGATCGGTGTCTACAAGGTCTGTGCCGCACTGCAGAATCGCGGCGGCTCCCCTTTGGGATATGACCCACCGCGCAACATTGCAACCCCCACAAGTCTACTTTTGTAATTTTATGACCCAGCAGTCGCAGCAATTTCCGCCGCAGGTGCAGCATCCTCGCTGGGGAAATGCGCAATGGAATTCGCGTAGAAGGCCAAAACAGGCTCCTGCCCTGCCGCGATTTGCAGCCCCTGCGCGTCTTCGGAAATGACGCCACGTTTCTTAAGGCGGGCCGTGGCGCGGGCGACGCGGTCCGGCAGTACGTCGGGCTTGGGCACGCGGTTGCGCAGCGGCATCTGTTCAAGCGTGGCGGCCACTTTCGCCAGCAATTCCGCCTCGCTCAATGGCCCTTTCGCCCGCAGCATCACCCGCGCGATCAGCGGTACGGTTAACACAGGCATGGCCTGCGCGATCCGGTCCATCAGCATCTCTGACAGATCCGAGACCGGCACATCCGCCCCCGTGCGGCGCAGAGAAAGCGGATCACCAAAGGTCACCGCCGCCGTGCCAAAGCGCGTGTCCCGCCCGCGTATCCGCCGCCAAATCTTGCGCAGCACAAAGCCCACCACCACCGTGATCCGCGCGCCAAAACGCCGGTCGCCGCGCTCTCCGGCGGCGATCAACACGCGATCTTCTAGGATCCGGTCATAGTTAATCGCCACGGGCACAAAGATGATGTCACGCTCCCCTTCGGGGTCGAACCCCTCCACCACATAAGACAGCAAGCCCACCTTTGGCGGCTGCAAAGCCCCGGTGAGGCTCAGCCCCCCCTCGGGATAGAACGCCTGCGTCACCCCGCCCGTCGTGGCCATCTGCACGTAGCGCGCCAAGACCTTGCGATAGAGCGCCCCGCGCGAACGGCGCCGGATAAAGTAGGCGCCCATGGAGCGGATCAGCGTGCTCAGCGGCCAGACCCGCGCCCATTCGCCCACCGCATAGCTCAGCGCCGAAGACCGCGCGGCGAGGTAGGTCACCAGCATGTAATCCATGTTCGACCGGTGGTTCATGATGAAAACCACCGTGGCATCACGCGGCAGCGCGGCGAATGTCGACTCGTTGCTCGAGGCCGTCTCGACCCGGTAGACCGTGTTGGTCAACAACCGCGCCAGCCGGATGCCAAAGCTGAAATAGGCAAAGGCGGAAAACCGCGGCACGATCTCGCGCGCATATTCGCGGGCCTTTTGAAAGGCGACGTTCTCGGGCACGCCATTGTTGCGGGCGTAGTTCACGATCTCTTGGCTGACCTCCGGATCATAGATCAGCCGTTGGATCATGTCGTGCCGCCGGGCCAGCTTGAAGGGCTCGATGGGCCGGGTCAGCCGCTTGTTCAGCCGCTCCACTGCCCGTTCCAGCCGTCGGCGAAAGAACCAACGCACCGAAGGCAGCAGAAAATGGCTCAGCGCCGTGACGGCTGCGAAAACAACGATGAGGATGAACAGCCAAAGGGGCAATTGCACAGTCTGCGTCATGGCTTAACCCTTACAGCGCGGGGCTGGGAGGACAATAATTATCTGTTTTCCGCCCACCGGCCGGGCGCGCTTGATGCCGCAACGCAGCGAATTGACAGAGGCATATTATTTCCCCTATCAACGTCATGACGCAACTTTATTGCCATTCAGATTCAAGAGGCCAAGATGACCCAACCGCAGAAAGACCGCCCCTGGCTCATTCGCACCTATGCGGGCCATTCCACCGCCGCCGCGTCCAACGCGCTCTACCGGTCGAACTTGGAGCGCGGGCAAACCGGGCTTTCCGTGGCTTTCGACCTGCCCACCCAGACCGGCTATGACAGCGACCATGTGCTCAGCCGTGGCGAGGTTGGGAAGGTCGGCGTGCCGGTGAATCACCTCGGTGACATGCGCGCGCTTTTCGATGGCATCCCGCTTGAACAGATGAACACTTCCATGACGATCAACGCGACGGCCCCTTGGCTGCTGTCGCTCTATATCGCCGTGGCCGAAGAACAGGGCGCGGATATTTCCGCCCTGCAAGGCACGGTGCAAAACGATCTGATCAAGGAATACCTCAGCCGCGGCACCTATATCTGCCCGCCTGCGCCCTCGCTCAAGATGATCGCGGATGTGGCCGAATACTGCTATACCAACGTGCCGAAATGGAACCCGATGAACGTCTGTTCCTACCACTTGCAAGAAGCAGGTGCGACGCCGGAACAGGAATTGGCCTTTGCACTTGCCACTGCCACCGCCGTGCTCGACGCGCTGAAACCCCGCGTCCCGGCAGAGGATTTTCCGAAATTAGTGGGTCGCATTTCCTTCTTCGTGAACGCGGGCATCCGTTTCGTCACCGAGATGTGCAAAATGCGCGCCTTTGTAGACCTTTGGGATGAGATTTGCCGCGACCGCTATGGGGTCGAAGACCCTAAATTCCGTCGTTTCCGCTATGGGGTTCAGGTCAATTCATTGGGTCTGACCGAACAACAGCCCGAGAATAACGTCTACCGTATCCTCATCGAAATGCTCGCTGTGACCCTGTCGAAAAAGGCCCGCGCCCGCGCCGTGCAATTGCCCGCATGGAACGAAGCCCTCGGCCTGCCCCGCCCGTGGGACCAACAATGGTCGATGCGGATGCAGCAGATCATGGCCCATGAAACCGACCTTCTGGAATTCGACGATCTTTTCGACGGCAATCCGGCAGTCGATGCCAAGGTGGAATTGCTCAAAGAAGGCGCGCGCGCTGAATTGGCAAACCTCGACGGTATGGGCGGCGCGATTTCCGCGATCGATTACATGAAGGGCCGCTTGGTCGAAAGCAACGCCGACCGGCTGCGCCGCATCGAAAGCGGCGAAACAGTCGTCGTTGGTGTGAACAAATGGCAACAAGGCGCGCCCTCGCCGTTGATGACCGGGGCGGGCGATATCATGCAATCAGACCCCGGTGCCGAAGCCGACCAACTCTCCCGGCTCGACGCATGGCGCAGCGCACGCGACGACGCTGCCGTCAAACAAGCATTGGCCGACCTACGTGCCGCCGCCAGCGCGGGCGACAATATCATGCCCGCCTCCATCGCCGCCGCCAAGGCGGGCGTCACCACCGGCGAATGGGCCGCGCAGATGCGTGCCGTTCACGGGGAATATCGTGGCCCGACAGGGGTTTCCGCAGGCCAGTCCAACAAGACCGAAGGCTTGGACGATCTGCGCGACGCGGTGGATGCGGTCAGCGATAAACTGGGCCGCAGGCTGAAATTCCTCGTCGGCAAACCGGGGCTCGACGGCCACTCGAACGGGGCAGAACAGATCGCCGTCCGCGCCCGCGATTGCGGCATGGACATCAGCTATGAAGGCATCCGCCTGACGCCTGCGGAAATCGTCGAAGCTGCGCAAACGGAAGCCGCCCATGTGGTCGGCCTGTCGATCCTCTCGGGCTCGCATGTGCCATTGGTCGAAGACCTGATGCAGCGCATGGCCGAGGCAGGGTTGACCCATATCCCGGTCATCGTCGGCGGCATCATTCCCGAGGCTGACGCAACACGTTTGCGCGCTGCCGGAGTGGCGCAGGTCTATACCCCGAAAGATTTCGAATTGAACGTGATCATGGAAGATATCATTGCGCTTGCCGACCCCAAAGCGGTGGCCGCAGAATAGGCTGACACAAAATACAACGTGCAATTAATCAATTGGCTCTATAATTCCCCGTACCAGCACAATCTGGAAAGGAAATATCAGATATGGAAAAAGACCTGAAATCCATGAGCCGCAAGGAATTGGAGAAACTTCTGTCGGATGTCAAAAAGGCATTGCAGGCCGCGCAGGCCCGCGAACGCCGGGCGGCACGTAAGGCGGCCGAGAAGGCAGCGGCGGAATATGGCTTTTCCCTGAATGAGTTAGCTGATGAACAACCCGCGCCCAAAAAGGCAAAGAAACCGCGCAAAGCGGCTGCGGGCCCGAAATCGAAACCGCAGTTTTCTAACCCCGAAGACCCGTCCCAGACTTGGACCGGAAAAGGCCGTCAGCCGAATTGGTTTCGCGCCCAAGTAGAGAATGGTGCCGATCCGGAAACGATGCGGATTTAACCATTTCCCGAATTACGGGAATTTGGCGCCGCGTGAATGGAAATTCACCGGCGCCTTTTTTATTTTTGACGGAAATGTGAATTGGGCAACCGTACCAATTGCCGCGCCCCTGTCCGCTTTACGTCACGCCCCCTCCCCCATCGCGGCCCTTGTGAAGCCCGCTTCGGGCAGGCAAAATGCGGCAAACATCAGGAGACAGAGATGACCGTCCATATTGGCGCGAAACCCGGCGATATCGCCGAAACCGTATTGATGCCCGGCGACCCCTACCGCGCGAAATGGGCGGCAGAGACCTTTTTGGAAGGGGCCGAACTGGTCAACGAAGTGCGCGGCATGCTGGGCTTCACCGGCACATGGCGCGGCAACCGCGTCACAATCCAAGGCTCCGGCATGGGCATGCCCTCGCTGTCGATCTACGCCAATGAGCTGATGACGGAATATGGCGCGCAAACTCTGATTCGCATCGGCTCTTGTGGGGGGATGCAGAGCCATGTCGGCATCCGCGATGTCATCATTGCCATGACCGCCAGCACCATCACCTCGCCCTCCTCCGGTATTTTCCGCGAATTAAACTACGCCCCCTGCGCCGATTGGGGCCTGCTGCGTGCCGCCGTGCAAGCGGCCGAGAAGCTGGAGGCGAAAACCCATGTCGGCGGGATCTATTCTTCGGACGTCTTTTATGCCGAACGCCCCGATCTGGACGAGCAGATGGTGCGCCACGGTATTCTGGGTGTCGAGATGGAAGCGGCGGAGCTTTACACGCTGGCCGCGCGGCACAAGCGCCGGGCACTGGCGGTCTTGACCGTGAGCGACCATTTGCAGACCGGTGAGGCGCTGCCGTCGGAAGACCGGGAGAAAAGCTTTGGTGATATGGTTGAGATTGCGCTGGAAGCGGCCTTTGCCTGACCGTCGCGTCCGCTGAGAGTGCGGACGGTATTTGAAAAAGGATGAAGAGGCGCGGCGGGGGTCGCGCCTTTTGCTTTTGTGGGGCTGGTATCAGGCGTTTTGACCGGCGAGGCGCCCGGAGTAGAGGCAGCCGCCCAGAAAGGTGCCTTCGAGGGCGTTGTAGCCATGGTAGCCGCCACCGCCAAAGCCGCAGACCTCCCCGGCGGCGTAGAGGCCGGGCAGGACCGTGCCTTCGGGGGTGAGCACGCGACCTTGGAGATCGCTGTGCAGCCCGCCGAGGGATTTCCGGGTGAGGATGTTGAGGCGCACGGCGATCAGCGGGCCGTTGGCGGGGTCGAGGATAGCGTGGGGTTTGGCAGTCCGGATCAGCCGGTCGCCGCGGTAGGCACGGGCCCCGCGGATTGCGGTGATCTGGGCATCTTTTCCAAAGGGGTTGTCCAGTTGACCGTCGCGGGCTTCGATCTGGGCGCGGATGTGGTCAGGGCGGACGGGCGCGTCGGGTGTGAGCGCGTTCATTCGGGTGACAAGGGTGTCGAGATCGTCAGCGACGATGAAGTCTGCGCCCTTGTCCTTGAACGCCTCAACTGCCGCAGTGGCGCCTTTGCCAAGGCGGGCTTTGAGCACCTCGCGCCAGCTGCCGGAGGTGAGGTCGGGGTTCTGTTCAGAGCCCGAAAGGGCGAATTCTTTTTCGATGATCTTTTGTGTGAGGATGAACCAGCTGTGCTCACCCGCTTGCAGGATGCGGCGCAGGGTTGAGAGCGTGTCGAAACCGGGCAGGCAGGGGGCCTCCATCCGGTTGCCCGCGGCGTCGAACCACATCGACGAGGGGCCGGGCAGGATGCGGATGCCGTGGTTGGGCCAGATTGGGTCCCAGTTCTGGACGCCTTCGCAATAGTGCCACATGCGGTCTTCGTTGATCAGCCCTGCTCCGGCTTTTGCGGCGATGGCGTGCATCTTGCCGTCGACGTAGTCGGGCACGCCGCTGACCATCTGGCGCGGGGCGGGGCCGAGGCGGTCGGTTGGCCAGTGTTTTCGCACCAAATCATGGTTCGCGCCGATGCCGCCGGTGGTGAGGATCACCGCCTCGGCGCTGTGGTCGAAATCGGCCTTGATGGAGCGCGAGGTGCTGTGGCCGCGTGGGGCGCTGCTGTCGTCCAGGACATCCCCCGCGACGCCCGTCACGGCGCCATTGGTCACGTTCAGCCGCGTGACCCGGTGGCGGAAGGCAAGGCGCAGCTTGCCCGCGGCCGCATGTTCCTGCATGAGCCGCGCAAAGGGGGCGACGACGCCGGTACCGGCGCCCCATGTGATGTGGAAGCGCGGGACGGAGTTGCCGTGGCCCTCTGCCCCTGCCCCGCCGCGTTCGGCCCAGCCGACGACCGGGAACCAGCGCATCCCGAAACCTTGAAGCCAGTCGCGCATGTCGCCCGCGGCCCAGTCGAGGAAACCCGCCGCCAGCGCGCGGGGGTTGGCGTCTTCGGGTCGATCGAATTGCGCGGACCCCATCCAATCGCGATAGGCCAGTTCCGCGCTATCGCGGATGCCCATGCGGCGCTGCTCGGGCGTGTCGACCATGAAGAGCCCGCCAAGCGACCAGAACGCCTGTCCGCCAAGGCTTTGCGGCCCTTCCTGATCCAGCAGCAGAACCCGGCGCCCGCGCAGCACCGCTTCGTGAGCGGCCACCATGCCAGCCAAGCCCGCGCCGACCACGATCACATCTGCGTTGAAAGTCTCACTGCCCATCGCGCCTC
>NZ_LWER01000430.1:0-368 GCF_001634775.1 Sulfitobacter sp. HI0027 | reverse complement strand
CGTTGGCGGCTAACCCAGCACATCAAAAGCGCTTTCGGGCGCAATCGAGCTAGTGCTCTGAGTCTGACACTTCCTACCTGTTTCCGCGAGTTTCATCGAGTTTGTCCAGCGCGCGGCGTTCCCGGGTGAGGATATCCTCTGCGGTTTTGGTCCATTTGAAGGGCTTTGGCTTCTCGTTGTGGTGGGCCAGATAGTCGTAGATCGCGGCCTCAAGATCATTGACGCTGGAATAGCTGCCGCGCCGGATGCGCCTTGATGTGATCTCGGCAAAGAAGCGCTCCACCAGGCTCAGCCAAGACGCGCTGGTGGGCGTGAAGTGCAGCTTGAAGCGCGGGTGCTTTTCGAGCCACAAAAAACTCAAACTGGCC
>NZ_LWER01000429.1:0-299 GCF_001634775.1 Sulfitobacter sp. HI0027 | reverse complement strand
AACAATTTTTTGTTTTGGATTAGGGCCTTCTGTGGTTGCCGCCCGTAGTGCAAGAATTTTTTGACCCTATTGGCGAGTGATCGAGTGCGGTCTTCTGTAAGGCCTCGAGATGCGGCACTTCCAAAAGCCGCGGGCCGGGATGGTGATCAGCGGATCAGGTCCAAATCTGTTGAGCGAGCTCTNAGCTCGTAGGCCCTTCTGNGGTTGCCGCNCGTAGTGCAAGAATTTTTTGACCCTATTGGCGAGTGATCGAGTGCGGTCTTCTGTAAGGCCTCGAGATGCGGCACTTCCAAAAGCCG
>NZ_LWER01000428.1:0-26963 GCF_001634775.1 Sulfitobacter sp. HI0027 | reverse complement strand
CTTGCGTTCCGCACCGTCTGAACGGTCATTCGAGGCGCCACCGCGTCCCATGTGCAACCCCCGAGGCCTAAGCGGGCCTCGGGGGTTGCACATGGGACGCGGTGGCGCCTCGAATGACCGTTCAGACGGTGCGGAACGCAAGTGCATCGCCACGGGCGACGTGCAGCCAAAACACGGGTTGATCCGTTTTGTGATCGGCCCGGACAATCAGGTTTACCCGGATATCTTGGGTAAACTGCCGGGCCGGGGCATCTATGTCTCGGCTGACCGTGCCGCGCTGGAACTTGCGGTAAAGAAAAAGGCCTTTGCTCGGTCGGCGAAACAGCCGGTCACGCTGCCAGACGGGTTGATCGACGAAGTAGAACAACAATTGGCGCGCCGGGTGGTGGACTTGATCTCGCTCCAGCGCAAGGCAGGCAAGGCGGTCGCCGGCTACGAAAAGGTCAAAGGTTGGTTGCAAACCGAAGAGGCCGAAGTATTGATACAGGCCGTAGACGGGTCAGGGCGCGGTAAGTCCAAGCTGAGCACCCCACACTATGGCCATTACATCGGTTGGTTGACAGCCGATGAATTGGGTTTGGCATTCGGTCGCCAAACTGTGATACATGGGGCGCTCGCCTCTGGCGGACTCACGCAACGTGTTGTAGAGGAAGCCGGACGACTTAAAGGCGTGCGCGTAAACGAGGGTGGCAGCGGCCATCCGAAAGGATAGACGAGCTTCATGAGCGATAGTGACGGCAAGAAAACATTGGGTCTGCGCGGCGGCGCACGTCCGGGGAATGTAAAGCAAAGCTTTAGCCACGGGCGGACCAAGAACGTTGTGGTCGAAACCAAGCGCAAGCGTGTTGTGGTGCCCAAGCCGGGTGGCCAGAAACCAACCGGGCCGGGTGCCGGGCCGATTGGGGATCCCAAGAAGCGCCCCGCAGGCATCACCGATGCCGAGATGGAGCGTCGTCTGAAGGCCGTTCAGGCTGCCAAAGCCCGTGAGGTTGAGGAAGCCGCAGCACGTGAGGCCGAGGAAAAGGCCCGCGCCGAAGAGCGTGAGCGCCGCCGGGCCGAGATTGAAGCCAAAGAACGCGAAGAGCGTGAGCGCGAGGAAAGCCTCAAGGCGAAAGCCGAGGAAGACGCGCGCCGCAAAGCAGAGGCCGAAGCGGCTGCTGCTGCTCCCGCGCCAGAACCTGCCGCCGCGCGTGAGCCGGGCAACAAACCCATGCCCGCCGCAACGCCGCGTAAAACCACAGAGCGTGACCGCGACGAAACCAAGAAGCGTAGCAAGGGTGGCGACAGCCGCCGTTCTGGTAAGCTGACAGTGAACCAAGCCCTCAACGGTGGTGAAGGTGGCCGTCAGCGTTCCATGGCGCAGATGAAGCGCAAGCAAGAGCGTGCGCGTCAAAAAGCCATGGGTGGTCAGGTTGAGCGCGAGAAGATCGTGCGCAACGTCAATCTGCCCCCGGCAATTGTTGTATCCGAGCTTGCCAACCGTATGGCCGAAAAGACCGGCGCTGTTGTAAAAGCGCTGATGCAGAACGGCATGATGGTCACGCAGAATGAAACCATCGACGCGGATACCGCTGAACTCATCATCGAAGAGTTTGGCCACAAGGTTGTGCGCGTCAGCGACTCTGATGTCGAAGATGTCATCAAAGAGATCGTAGACAAGCCCGAAGACCTGCAAGGTCGTCCACCTGTGATCACGATCATGGGCCACGTTGACCACGGTAAAACATCGCTGCTCGACGCGATCCGTAATGCGAAAGTGGTTGCTGGCGAAGCCGGCGGGATCACCCAGCACATCGGTGCCTATCAGGTCACGACCGACAATGGCGCGGTGCTGTCCTTCCTCGACACCCCCGGCCACGCGGCCTTTACCTCCATGCGTTCGCGCGGGGCTCAGGTTACGGATATCGTGGTTCTGGTGGTCGCGGCGGATGACGCCGTGATGCCGCAAACGATCGAGGCGATTGCCCACGCGAAAGCGGCCAAAGTGCCGATGATCGTGGCAATCAACAAGATCGATAAACCTGCTGCAAATCCCGACAAGGTTCGTACCGATCTGCTTCAGCACGAAGTCATCGTCGAGAAGATGTCTGGCGATGTGCAGGACGTCGAAGTCTCGGCCGCAACGGGCCAAGGTCTGGACGAGCTGCTCGAAGCCATCGCGCTGCAGTCTGAAATCCTCGAACTCAAGGCGAACCCGAACCGGGCCGCAGTGGGCGCGGTGATCGAAGCGCAGCTTGATGTGGGCCGCGGCCCTGTTGCGACTGTTCTGGTTCAGAACGGCACGCTGCGTCAGGGTGATATCTTTGTTGTGGGTGAGCAGTACGGTAAGGTTCGTGCGCTGATCAACGACCAAGGCGAGCGCGTCAAAGAAGCAGGTCCTTCGGTGCCGGTTGAGGTGCTTGGCATCAACGGCACGCCAGAAGCCGGTGACGTTCTGAACGTCACTGAAACTGAAGCGCAGGCTCGCGAAATCGCTGAATACCGCGCCAATGCAGCTAAGGACAAACGTGCCGCTGCTGGTGCTGCGACGACGCTGGAACAGCTTATGGCCAATGCCAAGGCGAACGAAGACGTCAGCGAGCTGCCGATCTTGGTCAAAGCCGACGTGCAGGGTTCTGCCGAAGCGATCGTTCAAGCGATGGAGAAAATCGGCAACGACGAAGTCCGCGTTCGGGTTCTGCACTCCGGTGTGGGCGCGATCACCGAGACGGATGTCGGTCTGGCCGAAGCTTCGGGCGCACCGATCATGGGCTTCAACGTGCGTGCCAATGCTTCGGCGCGGAACACTGCGAACCAGAAGGGCGTCGAAATCCGCTACTACTCGGTCATCTATGACCTTGTGGATGACGTGAAAGCGGCTGCAAGCGGCCTGCTCAGCGCCGAGATCAAAGAGAACTTCATTGGCTATGCCAACATCAAAGAAGTCTTCAAGGTCACCGGTGTGGGCAAAGTCGCAGGCTGTCTGGTCACCGAGGGCGTCGCCCGCCGCAGCGCCGGTGTGCGTCTGCTGCGCGACAACGTCGTGATCCACGAAGGCACGCTGAAAACGCTCAAGCGCTTCAAAGACGAAGTGCCCGAGGTTCAGTCCGGTCAGGAATGCGGCATGGCATTCGAGAACTACGATGACATTCGTCCCGACGATGTGATCGAGATTTTCGAGCGCGAAGAAGTGACCCGCACATTGGCCTAAGCCAAGCGCTTACAAGACAAATTCCCCAGAGGCCCGGTCAAATTGCCGGGCCTCTGCTTTTGTGAAGGCCTTTTTGCCGTCGTCAAAGCTGATCCGCGCAAGGTTGACGTGCAGGGGCGAGATGTCGATCAGATTGAAATCATTCGGCTCCCCGCGCTGGCGCGACGACAGGCTGGTGCCTGCATGCAACTGGATCGCCAGATGGCCGTCATGCTCCGGTGCCGGGTGGGCAAAGGTGCCCGCGTGCCAGATGTGCAGATGGCCTGACAGGATCAGGTCCGCGCCGCAGTCCAGAAGCCGTTTCAAGGCCCGCTGCGCGCCCGGAATGGGCCGCTTGTGGGTTTCATTGGGGTGATCCAGCGGATGATGGCACACCGCAATGCGCAACGTGTTCTTCCCGCCGCGCGACAAGGCACGGCAGGCCCGCCCCAAACGGCGCAGGCCCAGTTTGCCGGTCTGCCATTTGAAGCGGTCGACGGTGTTGATCCCCACAGCGACGAAATCCGCGCCCTCGTGCACCGGGGTCAGATCGTGATGGATCCAGCGCCGGTAGTAACGCCAAGGGGCCAAGAACCGGGTAAAGGGGCGGTGCAGGGGGATATCGTGGTTGCCCGGCACGCTCAAGACAGGCGCATTGATCCGGTCGATAAAGGCCCGCGCCGCACGGTATTCCTTTTCCCTCGCCCGTTGGGTCAGATCGCCCGAGATGATCACCAGATCGGGGTCATAGCCGTTCACGGCCTCCAACAGGGGCATAAGAAGGTCGGGCCGGTCCTTGCCGAAGTGCAGGTCGGATAAGTGGATCAAGCGGCTCATCGCACGTCCTTTCCAGAGGCGCGGGGGACGAAAATATGGATGGGAGAGGTTGCACGGGTGAGCCTAAAGGGGCCCTTCATCACTGCAATCTCTCCGTCCCGCGCGACATATCGTTTGCGCTGTTTCATGCGTATTTCGATCTCTGACCCGCAGAGCATTTCGTAGTCGGTATGATGTTTCGCCATGCCCGTCGCCAGAGCCACAGCATGGCGTAGCAGTCCAAAGCGGTAGGTGTCGGGGGCGACCAGCAGCACCATATCGCCGCGCGCGATACAGTCTTGCCCGTCGAGCCCCATTTGATCCAATTGAAAGGCGTTGTTGACGGCAAATACAAGCGGGGTGCGAAGGTCGGTCTCCTTGCCGTCGACCACAATGGTCAGCTTGAGCGACGTGCGAAAATCTATCAAGGCTTTGATCACCGACCAATAAGCGGCGATCCGACTGCGGCCCCAGCGGCGATAGATGCCCTCCCGGGTCTTGAGGATTGCCGGGTAGGCGCCGATGCTGGCATTGTTCAAGAATGTCTCACCGTTGATCGTCGCCACATGCACCGCGCGGCTTTCGCCGCCTGCGATGACATCAACCGCCTCTTGAAGATCTTCTGGGATGCCCATCGACCGCGCGAAATAGTTGAAGGTGCCCTGCGGGATGATGCCAAGCGGGCGGTCCTGATCCTTCATGGCCGAGGACACGCCAGAGATCGTGCCATCCCCCCCGGCCACGGCAATGATGCCTTCGGCCATAGACAAAGCCTGCCGGGCTGCACTGGCAGGATCGTTCCGTTTGTCGATGTGAATGAATTCCGCCGTGACCCCGTGCCGCGCAAAGGCGGATCGGATAGTGCTTTCGGCTTGGTCACCGTTTTGACGGCCCGAACCGCGGTTCAGGATGACAATAGCGCGCTTCGATGACATAAAATCCCCTGCCAAATGCTCAGGGGAAACGCGGTGGAACGCCTATTTGTTCACCTAAATAGGCGTTCCACGCAGATTTTTCAGACTGGTTTGCCTTCGAAAATCTTACCGTCGACTTGAACGGCCATGCGACCGCCCGCCAACATTTTTACAAAAATACCCTGAACGTAAATGGAATTTCCGATTGCGATGGTTCTCAACATGTCGGCACCCTTTCATACAGATGTTACAACTCTGCCTCAGGATGGTGCGCTTTGGGTTAAAAAATCCGCAACATGCTGAGTGATTGGGGATCACTAGTGCAATTCTGCCACTCTAGGCTAGAGCCAATCACGCAATATTGATATGAGCGGCACGTCTGCTTCGGGCATCGGATAGCCGCGCATTTCATTGGGACGTACCCATTTCAGGGTCTGCCCTTCGCGCGAAACCGGGGTGCCGCCCCATTTGCGACAGGCAAAAAGCGGCATCAGCAGATGAAAATCACTGTAGCTGTGGCTGGCAAAGGTCAGCGGCGCGAGACAGGATGCCCATGTCTCGATCCCCAACTCTTCGTGCAACTCCCGGATCAACGCCGCCTCTGGCGTTTCACCGGGTTCGATCTTGCCGCCGGGAAACTCCCATAGGCCCGCCATTGGCTTACCTTCGGGCCGCTGTGCCAAAAGCACGCGGCCATCGATATCGATCAAGGCCGCGGCGGAAACGAGCACTGTCTTCATCGGATCAGGACCGGTAGTCGGCGTTGATGTCGATGTAGCCGTGGGTAAGGTCACAGGTCCAGACGGTGCAGCGGCCTTCGCCGAGGCCCAGATCAACGCCAATGACGACATTCTGGCCCTTCATATGGGCGGCGGCATCTTCTTCGGAATAGTCGGGGCTGCGCCAGCCGTCGCGGGCGACTTCGATGTCCCCAAAGCGGATCGACAGGCGGTCGCGGTCTGCCGGAGCGCCTGATTTCCCGATGGCCATGACGACGCGGCCCCAGTTGGGGTCTTCCCCAGCGATGGCGGTTTTGATCAGCGGCGAATTGGCGATGGCCATGGCGTGGACCTTGGCCTCGTCATCGTTGGAGGCACCGGTGACGGCCACTTCGACGAACTTCTGCGCGCCTTCGCCGTCTTTGACGACCTGATGTGCAAGGTCCATCATCACGTCACGCAGCGCCGCGTCGAAGGCTTCGTTATCCGACACATCGACACCTGAGGCCCCTGTCGCGGCCATGATCAGCGCGTCAGAGGTGGAAGTATCGCTGTCGACGGTGATGCAGTTGAATGTCGTCTCGGTATGGGTCGAGAGGCGGTGTTGCAGCGCATCTGTCGCGATACCCGCATCGGTAAAGATATAGACCAGCATGGTGGCCATATCGGGCGCGATCATGCCCGAGCCTTTGGCGATCCCCGCGATAGAGACAGTTTTGCCGTCGATCTCTACGGTCGCGCTGGCGCCTTTGGGGAAAGTATCCGTTGTCATTATGGCCCGCGCGGCGTCTTCGATGCCCGCAGGGTCGAGTTTCGCGTGGAGGTCGCCCAGCACGGCGGTGATCCGTTCGTGGGGCAGGGGTTCGCCGATGACGCCGGTGGACGACGTGAAAACCCGCGATTGCGGCACGCCGCAGGCTTCGGCGGTGGCGGCGGTAATCGCCTCGACCGCGTCGGTGCCGCCCCGCCCGGTAAAGGCGTTGGCATTGCCGGAGTTCACGACGATGGCGGCGCCCTCATCCGAGGCGCCGCCGATTTTTGCCTGGCAGTCCAGCACCGGGGCCGCGCGGGTGGCAGAGCGTGTGAACGCCCCCGCCACAGCACTGCCCGGTGCCAGCTTCGCCAACATCACATCGGTGCGCCCTTGATAGCGGACGCCAGCGGCGATGGTGGCGAATGTCACGCCGTCAATAACCGGAAGGTCGGGAAAACGGGCCGGGGCGAGCGGCGAGACAGCCAGTGATTTACCCATGGGTCAGTTCAGCCATTCAATGTTTTTAAGAACAGTCGGGTCGATGCCTTCGGCGGCGCTGCGGTCAACCTCGGCGGCCTCGGTCAGGCTTTCGATGGCTTCCTGCACTTTGGTCTGGCGCACTTGGGTCTCAAGCTCTTCGCGCACATCTTCCAGCACGGGCGCTTCGCCTGTGCGGGTCTCGTTCAGCTTGATAACATGCCAACCGAACTGAGTTTCCACCGGCTCAGACACGCCACCTGCTTCCATGCCGGCGACGGCTTCTTCAAACTCGGGGACCATCATGCCGGGGCCGAACCAACCCAAGGAACCGCCACCGGGGCCGGAGGGGCCGGTCGATTTCTCTTTGGCGACTTCGGCAAAGTCCGCGCCGCCGTCGAGTTCAACCTTGATCGCGTCGGCTTCTTCCTTGGTTTCGACAAGGATATGCGAGGCGTTGAATTCCTGCTCAGGCTCGGCGTCTTTGTACTGCGCGTCATAGGCGGCTTGCAGTTCTTCGTCGCTGACATCTTCGGCCATGACGCCTTCGATCGCCTCACCAGCGGTGAGCGAGCGTGTCTCGTTTTCGATCGACAGGGTCACGCGCGGCGGCAATTCGCCAGTAAAGCTGTCGGCAAGGGCTGTCTGCTGCACAAGCTGATCGAGGATCCCTTGGAACAGCACGTCATCAGGCAGTTGCTGATACTGCTGCGGCAGGCTGGCACGCGCCACGAGCATATGGCCAAGCGTGATTTCAGTGTCGTTGACGGTGGCAACAACCGTGTCGACACTCGGTTCGTCTTGGGCGGCGACAGGGAGCGCCACAGCGGCGGCAAGCGCCAAAGACGACAGAAAAGTGAGGGGTTTTTGCATGGTTGGATCCAATCGCTTCCTTCGTAGCAGGGCTGCTACATTGACAGTGTATGGCACGCCCCTTACATCGCCTTATGGCGCTGAGAGGCGCGGGCTCATCCACTATCTATGGGCTGCCATGGCGCTCGGCAACCAGATCGGCGCAAGACATCATAACTTCGGCGGGAGATTACATGCTGGGTATCGGAACAATCGCCAAAAAGGTCTTTGGCACGCCAAACGACCGGAAGATCAAGGCGACCCGTCCGCTTGTGGCACGGATCAATGCGCTGGAGCCTGAGTTCGAAAAGCTAAGCGACGACGAGATCAAGCTGCGCACGGAAGAGTTGGCCAAGCGGGCCGATGCGGGCGAGGACCTTGACGATCTGCTGCCCGAAGCCTTTGCCAACTGTCGCGAGGCTGCGCGCCGCACCCTTGGCCTGCGCGCCTTCGACACCCAGCTTCTGGGCGGCATCTTCCTGCATCAAGGCAATATCGCCGAGCAGAAGACCGGTGAGGGCAAGACCCTGACTGCGACCTTTGCAGCCTACCTCAACGGGCTCACGCATAAAGGCGTGCATGTGGTGACGGTGAACGAATACCTCGCGAAACGTGACGCCGAATGGATGAGTAAAGTCTTTGGCGCGTTGGGCTTGACCACTGGTGTTGCCTATTCCGGCATGCCCGAAGACCAGAAGCGCGCGGCCTATGCCTGCGACATCACTTATGCCACAAACAACGAGTTGGGCTTCGATTATCTGCGCGACAACATGAAGTCGAACCTGTCGGACATGCTGCAGCGCGGGCATAACTTTGCCATCGTGGACGAGGTCGACAGTATTCTGATCGACGAAGCGCGGACGCCGCTGATCATCTCTGGCCCCTCGCAGGACCGCTCGGAGATGTACCAGATCATCGACGCGCTGATCCCCTCGCTGACTGATGAGCATTACGAGCTCGACGAGAAAACCCGCAACGTGACCTTCACCGACGAGGGCAATGAGTTCCTCGAAGAGCAGTTGCGCGCCCGTGATCTGATCGAAGAGGGGATGACCCTTTATGATCCCGAAAGCACGACTATCGTGCACCACGTCAACCAAGGTCTGCGCGCGCACAAGCTGTTCCAGCGCGACAAAGATTACATCGTCCGCGATGGCGCGGTGACGCTGATCGACGAATTCACGGGCCGCATGATGCCGGGCCGCCGCTTGTCGGATGGTCTGCACCAAGCGATCGAGGCCAAAGAGGGCGTCGATATCCAGCCCGAGAACGTGACCCTCGCAAGCGTTACCTTCCAGAACTACTTCCGTCTTTACAACAAACTGGGCGGCATGACCGGCACGGCCCTGACCGAAGCTGAGGAATTCGCCGAGATTTACGGCCTTGGCGTTGTCGAAGTGCCGACCAACGTGCCGATTGCCCGTGTCGACGAAGACGATGCCGTTTACCGCACCGCGCGCGAGAAATACGAGGCGATGATTGAAAAGGTGAAGGAGGCCCACGCCAAGGGTCAGCCTTGCCTTGTCGGCACCACCTCAATCGAAAAGTCTGAACAGCTCAGCGCCATGCTGACCGCCGACGGGATCGAGCATAACGTGCTCAACGCCCGCCAGCACGAGCAAGAAGCGCAGATCATCGCCGAAGCTGGCAAGCTGGGCGCCGTGACCATCGCCACCAACATGGCGGGCCGCGGCACCGACATTCAGCTGGGCGGCAACGTCGAGCTCAAAGTGCTCGACGCGCTGGATGCCGATCCGGAGGCCGATCCGGCCAACATCCGCGCCCAGATCGAAGCGCAGCACGCCGAGGAAAAGCAGAAGGTGCTGGAGGCCGGTGGTCTTTATGTTCTGGCGTCCGAGCGTCACGAGAGCCGCCGCATCGACAACCAGTTGCGGGGCCGTTCGGGCCGTCAGGGCGATCCGGGCCGCACCTCTTTCTTCCTGTCGCTCGAAGATGACTTGATGCGTATCTTCGGCTCGGAACGGCTGGAGAAGGTTCTGACCACGCTGGGTCTGAAAGAAGGCGAAGCCATCGTGCACCCTTGGGTGAACAAATCGCTGGAGCGCGCGCAGGCGAAGGTCGAGGGCCGCAACTTTGACATCCGCAAGCAGCTTTTGAAGTTCGACGACGTGATGAACGAGCAGCGTAAAGTGATCTTTGGCCAGCGCCGCGATATCATGGAGGCGGACAACCTCAATGAGATCGTCACCGACATGCGCGAGCAGGTGATCGACGATCTGATCGACACCTATATGCCGCCCAAAACCTACGCCGATCAGTGGGACACCCAAGGTTTCTATGCCGCGGTGATCGAACAGTTGAACGTCGATGTGCCGATCATCGCATGGTGCGAAGAAGACGGCGTGGATGACGAGGTGATCCGCGAACGTCTGATGCAGTCCACGGATGAGCTGATGGCAAAAAAGGCCGAGGCTTTCGGCGAAGAGAACATGCGCAACATCGAGAAACAGTTGTTGTTGCAGGCCATCGACACCAAATGGCGCGACCACCTGCTGACGCTGGAACATCTGCGTTCGGTCGTGGGCTTTCGCAGCTACGCGCAGCGCGACCCGCTGAACGAGTATAAAAACGAAGCCTTCCAACTGTTCGAGACGATGCTCGACAGTCTGCGGCAGGACGTGACCCAGAAACTGGGGCAAATCCAACCGATGAGCGAAGAGCAGCGTCGCGAGATGATGCAGGAAATGGCCACCCGTCAGGCCGCCATGCAGGCCGCTGCCACCGAGGCCGCAGATGAGGCATCTGAGCAGGCCGAGGCCGCCGCACCGGGCTTTGACGAAAACGATCCGTCCACATGGGGCAACCCGGGCCGGAACGATCTCTGCCCCTGTGGTTCTGGCAAGAAGTTCAAGCACTGCCACGGCCAGATCACCTGAGCCGCGACATCTTTTCGCCCATAACTTGGCGTTTCAGGGCCATACCCCGGCCCTGATCCCCGCTCATAAAGTCTCCAACGAATCCGTTGAAGGAGACTTGTGATGTGGCGCACTAAAGAAATTCTGACGGCTGTCGGCACTCTCACCTGTGCTGTGGGCATCGGCTATGTCATGCAAAGCTCTGACACGGCGCAGCAGCGTTATGGCGCGGCTGACGCGCAGCGTCTGGTGGCCGACAATGGCGCGCTGCTTGAAGTTGAGGGCATCACCCTGACCTCTGCCGCGCTGGACAGTCCCATCGCGTTGCCAACGCTGGATGACCGGGTGGTCAAAGCCGCAGCCCCTCAAAGCCTGCCGCCCGCACCTGAGAGCCACAGCACCGCGATCCCCGCGACCTGCGATATCATCGCCACCGCAGACGCCGTGGCCGCCGCGATGGTGAAGCTCAGCTTGGATGCGGCCTGTCTGCCGAATGAACGGCTGACCGTGCACCACAACGGCATGATCTTTACCGAAGTCACCGATGACAAAGGGCGGTTGTCCGTCTCCGTCCCGGCCCTCGCGGAAGAGGCTGTGTTCATCCTTGCCTTTGGCAATGGTGACGGCGCTGTGGCGCAGACCACTGTGCCCGAATTGTCTGATTTCAACCGTGTCGTGCTGCAATGGAAAGGCACCGCGGGGTTTGAGCTTCACGCCCGTGAGTTCGGCGCGGATTACGGCGATGCGGGCCATGTCTGGTCCGGCGCCCCGCGCGATATGACCGCTGCTGTGCTGGGCGAAGGCGGCTTCATGACCCGCAATGGCGACACCGACACCGCTGAGCCGTTGATGGCCGAAGTCTATAGCTTCCCGGTCGCCAAAGCGGCGCAGGAGGGCGATGTCGCGCTCAGTGTCGAGGCAGAGGTGAGCGAGGCCAACTGCGGGCTTGAGATCGAAGCACAGGCGCTGGAATTGCGTGGCGACGATCCGGTGAAAACCCAGAACTTGACCCTCGCTGTGCCGGACTGTGATGCGGTTGGCAACTTTCTGGTGTTGAATAATTTGCTCCAAGACCTGAAAGTCGCGCAGAACTGACGCAACCGGGTAGGTCTTGATGAACGGGTTGAAACGTGCGGCGATCAGCGCCGCACTTTTGCTTTTTACGGCGGCTGCGAGCGCGGCGCAGGATATCGCGCTGACCTCGCGCGATGGCAGCGTTGAACTCAGCGGCACCTTGCTGGGCTTTGACGGCGAATTCTATCGCGTCGAAACCGACTACGGCGAGCTGACCGTCGACAGCAGTGGCGTGTCATGCGCCGGGCCGGGTTGCCCCAACCTTGAAGATTTCGTGGCCGAGGTGCGGTTCTCGGGCTCGGCGACCATGGGGGCGGTGCTGATGCCCGCGCTGATCGAAGCCTTCGCGGCGCGGCAGGGCTATACGGTCAACCGCGAAGACGGGGAAGGCGGGCGTTTCGCGCTTCTGCTTTCGCGTCAGGATGATGGCAAACTGGCTGCGCGATTTGATTTCCGGGCGACCAACACCAACGAAGGCTTTGCCGATCTTCTGGCGGATGAGGCCGATGTGGTGATGGCCCTGCGCGAAGTGCGCCGCGAGGAGCGGATAAATGCCCGCGAGTTGGGGCTGGGCGATCTGACCGGCGCCAATCGCAGCCGGGTGCTGGCGCTTGATGCGGTGGTGCCTGTGGTTGCCCCGTCCAATCCGGTGAAACAGATCTCGCCGTTGACCTTGGCCCGGGTGTTTTCCGGTGAGATTAAGAACTGGCAGCGCCTTGGCGGGCCGGACGCGCCCATTGAACTGCATCTGCCCACCGCCGACAGCGGCTTGAGCCAAGCCATTGTGGATCAGGTATTAACGCCCGCCGGACTGGAACTGAGCGGCGATGTTACGCGCCACACCATGCCTGACGCGCTGGCAGAGGCGGTCGCGCGGGATGTCTTTGCCCTTGGGATCACCAGCTATGCCGAACAGGGCGGGACCGAGGTGCTGACCCTTGGCGGTAACTGTGGCTTTGCGCTAGATGCCGCGCGGCGCACGATCAAAACCGAAGACTACCCGCTGACCGCGCCGATGTTCCTCTATTTCCCGGCGCGTAGGCTGCCGCTGATCACGCGCGAGTTTCTCGCCTTTACCCGCGGCCCCTCGGCGCAGATCGTGATCCGTAGAGCCGGTTTCGTGGATCAGACGCCCGAAGAAATCCCGGTAGAGGAACAGGGCAACCGCTTTGCCAATGCCATTATCACGGCGGGGATCGAAACCCCGCTGGAAGAATTGCAGCGCATGACGGCGACGCTGGTGCCGATGGCGCGGCTGACGACCTCTTTCCGGTTCGAGGCAGGCTCGATCCGGCTTGACGCACAGTCGCGCTCTAACGTTCAGCAATTGGCGCGGGCGCTGGAGCAGGGGCAATATGACGCGCGGCGGTTGATGTTCGTGGGCTTCAGCGATGGAGAGGGCGAAGCAAGGGCCAACCGCGAGATCGCGCTGCGCCGGGCCGAGGCGGTTCAACGTGCCGTCAGCGCCGCCGCGGTGACCGCCAACCTGTCGCGGATCGATCTGCGGGTAGATGCCTTTGGCGAGGCGATGCCGATTGCCTGCGATGACAGCGAGTGGGGCCGACAAGCCAACCGTCGGGTTGAGGTTTGGGTGCGCTAAGGGGCCCGTGCCTAAAGGTGTCCTTCGCTCCGAAAACTCAGCTCGCGCGATTTGCCGATGATCAGGTGGTCATGCAGGGTCAGCCCCAAGGCGTCACAGGCGGCGGCGACCTGCCGGGTCATGTCGATGTCCGATCTTGATGGGCTGGGGTCGCCCGAGGGGTGATTGTGGACAAGGATGATCGCGCTGGCGTTCAGTTCAAGCGCGCGTTTTGCAACCTCGCGCGGATAGACCGGGACATGATCGACCGTGCCTTTCGCCTGTTCCTCATCCGCGATGAGGATGTTCTTGCGGTCGAGGTAGAGAACGCGAAACTGCTCCATCTCCAGATGGGCCATGGTGGTGTGGCAATAGTCCAGCAGAGCGTCCCAAGAGGACACGATATGCCGCTGTAGCACCTTCGCCCGGGCCAGCCGCTGGGCCGCAGCCTCAACGATCTTGAGCTCGACAATCACCGCTTCGCCAACACCTTTGATATCGCGCAGGCGGGCGGCAGGGGCGGTGATGACGCGGTTAAAGTCACCGAACCGGTCCAGAAGTTCCCGCGCCAGCGGTTTCACATCACGGCGGGGGATGGCGCGGAAAAGGACAAGCTCAAGCATCTCATAATCCGGGATGGCGGCGGCGCCCCCATGGACAAAACGGCTGCGGAGGCGCTGGCGGTGGTCTGCGATATAAGAGGGTTGTTTGCCCGTATTGGACGGCGGTCTGCGCGCTTCGTCCATTAGGAAGGGAAGGGGCTGATCAGCCAAGGTTCTCGGGGCACGGGTCATGACCAGAGTTTTGCGCTAAGGTGGTTAGGATTCGGTTAACAGGGTTTTCACGTCCTATTTACCTTGTGCACCTAGGGTTGCGGGTGAGGCGCGCGATACGCCTCACCCGGCCAAATTTAACCCTTCATCGAATCCCAGAAGGATTTGACAGAAGAGAAGAAATTGCTGCTTTCTGGGTTATTGTTCTGGGCTTCGCCCTCAAACTCCCGCAGCAGTTCTTTCTGTCTGTTGGTCAGGTTCACCGGGGTCTCAACCGCCAGTTCGATGATCATATCACCGACGCCACCGCCCCGCAGCGGCGGCATGCCCTTGCCACGCAGACGCATCTGACGGCCCGATTGGCTGCCTGCAGGGATCTGCACGCGGCCACGGCCACCATCGATGGTGGGCACTTCGATATTGCCGCCCAAGGCGGCTGTGCTCATCGATACGGGAACGCGGCAGAACAGGTTCGGCCCGTCACGCTCAAAGAGTTCATGATCGGCCACTTCGATAAAGATATAGAGGTCCCCCGACGGCCCCCCGCGCATGCCCGCTTCGCCCTCACCGGCCAGCCGGATACGGGTGCCGGTTTCAACACCAGCGGGGATGTTGACCGAGAGCGTGCGCTCTTTCTCAACACGGCCCGCGCCGCGGCATTTCTTGCAGGGATTCTTGACGATCTGACCCATGCCAGAGCAGGTGGGGCAGGTGCGTTCAACAGTGAAGAAACCCTGCTGTGCGCGGACCTTACCCATGCCAGAACAGGTGGGGCAGGTCGAAGGCTCTGCGCCGCCTTCGGCACCGCTGCCATCACAAGAGTCGCACTGGACAGAGGCCGGGACGGTGATCGACTTTTGCATGCCCGAGAAGGCATCTTCGAGCGAGATGCGCAGGTTGTAGCGCAAGTCGGCACCGCGTGCGGCACGGCGTCCGCCGCCACCCCCACGTTGGCCCATGAAGTCACCGAAAAGATCGTCAAAGACGTCGGAAAAGGCCGAAGAGAAATCGCCCTGACCGCCGCCCATGCCGCCGCCGGGACGCCCGCCGCCCATGCCACCTTCAAAGGCGGCGTGGCCGTAGCGGTCATAGGCCGCTTTTTTGTCGTCGCTTTTCAGCACGTCATACGCTTCGCCCACTTCTTTGAACTGGGCTTCGGCGTTTGGGTTGTCTTTGTTGCGGTCGGGGTGAAGGTCTTTGACCTTGCTGCGGTAGGCCTTCTTGATCTCGTCGGCAGAGGCCCCTTTGGCAACGCCAAGCACCTCGTAGTAGTCACGTTTTGCCATGGGTTATCATGCTCCTGCGCTGGAACGTGATGGGCCGGCCCGTCTGACGGACCGGCCCTTTCACAGGTTCCGTTTCACGCTTACGCGCGCTTGTCGTCGTCCAGATCTTCGAACTCGGCGTCGAGGATGTCGTCGTCGCCACCCTGCGATTGCTGAGCATCCGAAGGCTGCGCCGTGTCGTCGTTGCCTTCTTCCTGAGCGTTCTTGTAGATCGCCTCGCCCAGTTTCATGGCCGCTTCGGTGACGTTCTGGATGCCGGATTTAATCTTGTCGGCGTTGTCGGTTTCCAGTTCGTCTTTCAGCGCGGCAATGGCCAGTTCGATCGCTTCGACGGTGGTCGGGTCAACCTTGTCGGAATGCTCTTCCAGCGACTTTTCGGTCGAGTGGATCA
Organism: Sulfitobacter sp. HI0027; assembly: GCF_001634775.1. Classification (NCBI taxonomy): domain Bacteria; kingdom Pseudomonadati; phylum Pseudomonadota; class Alphaproteobacteria; order Rhodobacterales; family Roseobacteraceae; genus Sulfitobacter; species Sulfitobacter sp. HI0027. The sequence goes on along the minus strand of NZ_LWER01000428.1, from coordinate 11,283 downwards.
GCGATTCCGCTTGGTTTTTCGCTTCGATCAGCTCGCGACGGGATTTGTCCGCCTCGGCATTCTCTTCGGCGTCTTTCACCATCTTGTCGATATCCGCATCCGACAGACCGCCCGATGCTTGGATCGTGATCTTCTGCTCTTTGCCGGTGCCTTTGTCGAGCGCGCCCACAGACACGATGCCGTTGGCGTCGATGTCAAAGGTCACTTCGATCTGTGGCATGCCGCGTGGGGCAGGCGGGATATTCTCAAGGTTGAAGGCACCGAGCATCTTGTTGTCGGCTGCCATCTCACGCTCACCTTGGAAAACCCGGATCGTCACAGCGTTCTGGTTGTCTTCGGCGGTCGAGAAGACCTGAGACTTTTTCGTCGGGATCGTGGTGTTACGGTCGATCAGGCGGGTGAAGACACCACCAAGGGTCTCAATGCCCAAGGACAGCGGTGTCACGTCCAGCAGAACCACGTCTTTCACATCGCCTTGCAGAACACCGGCCTGAATGGCGGCACCAAGGGCCACGACTTCGTCAGGGTTCACACCCTTGTGCGGCTCTTTACCGAAGAATTTGGTCACTTCTTCTGCGACTTTCGGCATCCGGGTCATACCACCGACCAGCACGACTTCGTCGATGTCGGATGCCGAGAGGCCCGCATCCTTCAGCGCGGCGGCGCAGGGCTTCATCGACGCTTTGATCAGGTCACCCACAAGGCTTTCCAGCTTGGCGCGGGTCAGCTTCATGACCATGTGCAGCGGCGAGCCGTCCTTGCCCATCGAGATGAAGGGCTGGTTGATCTCGGTCTGGCTGGAGGAAGAAAGCTCAATCTTCGCTTTCTCGGCAGCTTCTTTCAGACGCTGCAGCGCCATCTTGTCTTGCGTGAGGTCAACGCCGTTGGCCTTTTTGAACTCATCCGCAAGGTAGTTGACGATGCGCATGTCAAAGTCTTCACCACCAAGGAACGTGTCGCCGTTGGTGGATTTCACTTCGAAGAGGCCGTCGTCGATCTCAAGGATGGTCACGTCGAATGTACCGCCGCCAAGGTCATAGACCGCGATGGTTTGCGTATTCTCTTTGTCGAGGCCATAGGCCAGCGCGGCGGCTGTCGGCTCGTTGATGATCCGCAGCACTTCGAGACCGGCGATCTTGCCGGCGTCTTTGGTCGCCTGACGCTGGGCGTCGTTGAAATATGCGGGCACGGTGATAACCGCCTGCGTGACTTCCTCACCCAGATAGCTTTCTGCGGTTTCTTTCATCTTACCAAGAATGAAGGCCGAGATTTGACTTGGGGAGTATTTCTCACCGCGGGCTTCGACCCATGCGTCGCCGTTGCCGCCATCAATGACGTTGAACGGCATGTTCTTTTTGTCTTTGGCCAGATCCGCATCGTCGTTGCGGCGGCCGATCAGGCGCTTGACGCCGAAGACAGTGTTTTCTGGGTTGGTGACCGCCTGGCGTTTTGCTGGCTGGCCGACAAGGCGCTCATCGTCGGTGAAAGCAACGATCGACGGCGTTGTGCGCGCGCCTTCGGCGTTTTCGATCACACGCGGCTGGCTGCCATCCATGATGGCGATACAGCTGTTGGTGGTGCCAAGGTCAATACCGATTACTTTGGACATGTTTCGATCCCTCTTTGAATCTAAGGCGATGACACGAGACGCGGACCCGTTTTGGCATCCTGCCCCGATCTGTTGACATCGAAGACCACGTGCCTTCGACGGTTCGGAGCGTATATAGGGAGGGTATTTGCACCCTGCAACCATTGGCTGGTCAGGATGGTCGCGATTCCGTGATGTTTTTGCCAAACGAGTGAGGAAGAAAGAAAAATGACTGCTTTGCGCCTGCGGGGCTTCGATATCCACAAAGAATTTCTGGGAAGAGCGGCCCAGCAGGAGGTGCTGGACGCGGTGCGCGGTGTGGTGCGGCAGGCGCCGTTCTTTCGCCCTGAGGTGCCGCGTGGCGGGCGCATGTCGGTTCGCATGACGGCGGCGGGGCGCTATGGCTGGTTCTCGGATCGGCGCGGGTATCGTTACGTCACCGAACACCCCGACGGGCAGCCATGGCCCGAGATCCCCGCACCGATTCTGGCGATCTGGGACAAGTTGACGGGGTTGGAGCGTCGTCCCGAATGCTGCTTGATCAATTACTACGATGCCGATGCGCGCATGGGGCTGCATCAGGACCGGGATGAGGCGGACTTTCAGTGGCCCGTGGTCTCGGTCTCTTTGGGGGATGACGGGTTGTTTCGGATCGGCAACCTGACCCGAGGCGGTAAGACGGAATCGATCTGGCTGCAGTCAGGCGATGTGGTGGTCATGGGCGGAGAGGCACGGTTGACCTACCACGGGGTGGACCGGATCAAGCCTGGCACGTCGACGCTGCTGCCCAAAGGGGGGCGGATCAATCTGACGCTTCGGGTGGTGGAGTGACGTTTTCTTTTAAAGAAAACGGCGACGGACTTTTTTGAAAAGTCCGTCGTTTCAGCGGCTGAGCGAACAGCATCCCGTTTGGTGTTGCCAGCCGTCATTTCCTTGCAAAAGGAGGTCGACAGCAAGCCCATAGGCGCGGTCTGACATGCCGTCACTACAGGCGCGGGTCGACAGTGTGGCGATCGCCGCGCCCTGCGGCCCCTCACCAATAAAATGAAAGCTGTCACGCCGACCCTGCGCCGCCCCGGACTGCGTGATACGAAAATCGCGTGGGCTGTCCGCTAATGCATCATAGCTCAGCGTTTCGCCGGTCACATCGAAGGACCAGAACGGCTCCGTCCCCCCACAGCGCGCCACGGGTGGCATCGCACCAGCCCATTGCCCAGATTGTCGGGTGAGGTAGCGAAGGGAGACCCCGCCGCGCCCTTCGCCGCTGTTTACCAAGCCCCAGCCGTGATGGTCGTCGGGGCGGATCACTTCGATATTTTCAGCGTCGGGCTTGAGGCTGCCGACGATCGGGGCGCTTGCGTCAGGTGCTTGGCGAATGTTTAGCACGTCATCCGCCGCGACCCCACTGACATCGTAAAGAGCGGGCCATGCCTCCTGCGTTGCCGAGGCAGGCAGCGCCCAGAGGCAGAGAAGGGCCGCCAGCAGTCTCACCGCCGCGCATTCCAACTGATCGACGCATGGCGGCGGGTATAGAATTCGCCCATCAGCCCGATCATCAAAAGCACCAGACCAACCCAGAGCGGGTATTCCCAACTGCTGTAGCGCGGGTTGTAATTGATGAAGGCAAAGCCGCGCGCCTGATCAATGCTATGAAACAGCGGGTTCCAATCAAACATCGCCAGCATATAGCCGGGCAGAGAGTTGGCGAGAAACATCTTGCCCGAGGCGATCATATTGGCACGTTGATAGACGGTCGAAAAAATCGTCACGAAGGACGGAAACCACGGCTTGATCGCCAGCATCACCAACCCAAGCGCACAGCCGGTAAACCACGCGGTAAGCATCATCCCGAAAGCGGCAAAGGGCTGATCGATGGAGATCGGGGTCACCGCCACGTGGTAAATAAACAAGATCACAAAGAGCGACAGCACCTGAATATAGAGCGATCCGACCGCCGCCGAAGCGATGGCGATGATCGTATTCATCGGGGCGTGCTGCATCATCGGGCTTGCCGGCCCCTCTGACCCGGCGACCGCGCCCAGAGCCTTCACATGAGTGAGATAAAGAAAGATGCCAGACATCAGATAGACAAGAAAATCACCGCGCACAGCAGACCCGCGCATCCCGAGGATTGAGAACATCACATAGAAGGCCACCACGAACATCACCGTTTGCAGCATGTTCATCGCGATGGCGATGAAGGCGTTGTTGTGCTGTTTGCGCACGTTGCGCACCACAGAATGGTAAACCAACTCTGCAATGGAGAGAGCCGAGCCAAAGCCGGATTTCGGCTTTCTGGAAGATTGGAACATGCGCGCGTCCTTGACGAAGCCCTAACGTGGCACGGAATTCTTGCTGTTCCGTTAGCTGCACAGCATAAGGGAAACGGTTAATTGAAGCAACGACAGCCCGCAGGGCCGGAGGCAAAATGGATTACGAGAAATTGGTCGCAGAAATGCGGCGGCTGGCATTGGAAGCAGGGGATAAGATCATGGAGATCTACGGTCAGGATAATTTCGAGGTGAAATCGAAATCCGACGACAGCCCCGTCACCGCCGCCGACGAAGCCGCCGATGCGATCATTTCCGAAGGGCTTCGCGCTGCCTTTCCCGATGTCATGCTGGTCACTGAAGAACAGGCTGCGACCCATACCGCCAAAGGCGATACATTTCTCATCGTTGACCCGCTTGATGGCACCAAGGAATTCGTCCACCGCCGCGGGGATTTCACGGTGAACATCGCGCTGGTCGAAGGCGGCGTGCCGACGCGCGGCGTGGTCTATGCCCCTGCCAAATCCCGGATGTTCTTTACCCAAGCCGACGGTCAATCGGTCGAGGAGACGGGCGCATTTGCCAAAGGGCAGCTTGGCGAAACCAAGGCGATTTCAGTCTCTAATCCAGACAACACGGCGCTGATGGTCGTCGCCTCCAAATCACACCGCGATCAGGCGACTGACGATTACATCGGCAAATACGGCGTGCGGGACATGACCTCGGCAGGGTCGTCGCTAAAGTTCTGTCTGGTCGCGACCGGAGAGGCCGATCTCTACCCGCGTTTGGGCCGCACGATGGAATGGGACACCGCCGCAGGCCATGCGGTGCTGAACGGGGCAGGCGGCGCAGTGGTGCGTTTCGATGACCTCACCCCGCTGGCCTACGGCAAGGAAGATTTCGCCAACCCCTTCTTCATCGCCCATGCCCCGGGTGTTGAGTTGAAAGCGGGCTGATGTCTGTTCTGATCGTCATCCCCGCCCGCTATGCCTCCACCCGCTATCCCGGCAAACCGCTTGTGGCCCTCACCGGGGCTACGGGGCAAAAGCAGTCCCTGATTGAGCGCAGTTGGCGGGCCGCCAGCGCGGTTTCGGGCGTCGATCGTGTGGTGGTGGCCACCGACGACGACCGCATTCGCGAGGCCGCAGAAGGTTTCGGCGCCGAGGTCGTGATGACTTCGGAAGCCTGCGCCAACGGCACCGAACGCTGCGCCGAAGCACATGCCGCGCTGGGCGGGAGCTATGACATCGTGGTCAACCTGCAAGGCGACGCACCGCTAACGCCGCATTGGTTCGTCGAAGGGCTGGTGCAGGGGTTGAAAGACAATCCCGATGCCGAGATCGCTACCCCGGTGCTGCGTTGCGACGGTGCCACGCTGAACAGTCTTCTGGGCGACCGCAAGGCGGGCCGCGTCGGGGGCACGACGGCGGTTTTCGGGGCCGATAATCAGGCGCTCTATTTCTCGAAAGAGGTCGTTCCCTATACCGGAAAGCCTTATACAGAGACTGATATGACCCCGGTTTTCCATCATGTCGGTGTCTATGCCTACCGCCCCAACGCGCTGGCGCGCTACCCCAGCTGGCCTGTCGGCCCCTTGGAGCAGTTGGAGGGGCTGGAACAGCTCCGTTTCCTTGAGAATGGCCGCCCGGTGCTCTGCGCCGAGGTTGAGGCCAAGGGCCGCGAGTTCTGGGAATTGAACAACCCCGAAGACGTGCCGAAGCTCGAAGCTATGATGGCGAAAATGGGTCTGGAATGACCACCACCCCCGTCAGTGCCACGCTGGAAAGCGGCGTGCCTGTCAGCGTCGTGATCGTCAGCCGGGACCGGCCCGAGGCATTGCGGCGTTGTCTGACGGGGGTGGAGCTACTTCAATACGCCCCTTTCGAAGTCATCGTCGTGGCCGATCCCGCAGGGATCACCGTGGCCCGCGACATGGTCTTTGCCGAGGCCCTGAAGCTGGTCACTTATGACAGTCCGAACATCTCTGCCGCGCGCAACCTTGGCATCGCCGAGGCCGCGGGGGAGGTCGTGGCCTTTATCGATGATGATGCCGTGCCAGAGCCGCTGTGGCTGCGCCACCTGCTGGAACCTGCGCAACGGCCCGGCGTCGCGGCGATGACCGGTTTCGTCAGGGGGCGAAACGGCATCTCGTTCCAATACCGCGCGCGCCAACTGAACGCTTTGGGAGAGCCGGAAAACCTTGATGTAGACCCCGAAACGCCCAGCATTCTGCCCCCCCCGCCCGGGGGGGCGATCAAAACCGAAGGCACCAATATGGCCTTTCGGCGCGATGTCTTGGTGGAGGTGGGCGGTTTTGACCCGGCCTTTCATTACTATCTCGATGAAACCGACCTGAACATGCGACTGGCGCGGGCAGGCCATGCCACCGCAATCGTGCCGCTGGCCGAGGTCCATCACGGTTTCGCCGCCAATGCGATGCGCAGCGCCAACCGCGTGCCGCGTGATCTTTTCGATATCGGGGCAAGCTGGGCCGTGTTCCATCGCAAACATCTGGCCCCGCAGGACCGTGCCGCGCAATGGGCGTACCTTCGCGCGGCAGAGCGCCGCCGGTTGCTGCGCCATCTGATAAGCGGCGGGTTAGAGCCAAGCGATGTTCCCCGTCTGCTGCGCAGACTGGATGAAGGCCACGCCGAGGGGCTGAAGCGCCCCATCGTCAGCACCACCGTACCGCGCACAGCCAACAGCCCCTTTCGCCCCTTTCCCGCCCGCCCGCGGCGCAGCGTGGCGATCTTCACCCGGCCTATAAAACTGGCACGAGACCGGGCAAAAGCTGCAAAATGGGCGCAAGCCGGAGAGATCGTCACCCTGATCAGCCTTTCGCCAACGGCGCTCTACCATCGCGTTGCCTTTGATCCGACCCACGCTATTTGGCTGCAAACAGGTGGAATATACGGAAAATCCGCCCGGGATGACGCGGTTTTTCGCTTAATGCGGCGGTGTGATCGGCTGAAAAGAGAAGTTAAGCGAGTTGCCAGACAGCGCGGTTTCAGCGATGATCGTAGCCGTTAAAAAGACGCAGGTGGATTTACCGTGGCGTTCTGTATTTTTCGAATAAGTTGTAAGGATTAACATGCGCAAGAAGGTAACAAAGGCGGTTTTCCCTGTCGCAGGTATGGGGACACGCTTTCTGCCCGCCACCAAATCGGTGCCCAAAGAGATTATGACCCTCGTTGACCGCCCCTTGGTTCAATACGCAATCGATGAGGCGCGGGCGGCCGGGATCAAAGAGTTCATCTTCGTGACCTCGCGCGGCAAAGGCGCGTTGGAGGACTATTTCGACCACGCCCCGCAGCTTGAGCAGGAGTTGCGTAAAAAGGGCAAGACAGAGCTTCTTGAGACGCTTCAAAGCACCAATATGGACAGCGGTGCGATTGCTTACATCCGCCAGCATAAGGCGCTTGGGCTTGGCCATGCGGTCTGGTGCGCCCGCCGTTTGATCGGGAATGAACCCTTTGCTGTCATGCTGCCTGATGACGTGATCGCGGCGGAAAAGCCTTGCCTGAAGCAGATGGTCGAAGCCTATGAAGAAACCGGCGGCAGCATGGTCGCCGCAATGGAGGTCGAGCCTTCCCGTGCCTCTTCCTACGGCATTCTCGACACCAGCGAAGAGCGCGGCGATATGGTGAAGGTCAAAGCGATGGTAGAGAAACCCGCCGTCGACGAAGCGCCGTCGAACCTTGCGGTGATTGGGCGTTATATCCTCTCGCCGAACGTTTTGAAGAACCTCAACAAACTGAAATCCGGATCGGGTGGTGAAATCCAGCTGACCGATGCGATCGCCCAAGAGATCGAGCAAGGCCGTGATGTCTATGGTTTCCGGTTCCGCGGGCAGCGGTTCGATTGCGGCTCCAAGGCGGGCTTTCTTCAAGCGACCGTGGCCTTTGGTCTCGCCCGTGAGGAATTGCGCGACGATCTTTCGGCCTATCTGCAAAGTATTTCCCAAATCGACCGGGCCGCGCAGTAAGGTCGGGAAAACGCAAAATGGAAAAGGTATTGGTAACGGGCGGAGCGGGCTATATCGGCTCGCACGCTTGTAAGGCATTGAAAGCGGCGGGCTTTATCCCCGTCACATTCGATAATCTGGTGACAGGCTGGCGCGATGCCGTGAAATTCGGCCCCTTTGAGCAAGGCGATCTGCTGGACCGCGCGCGGCTGGATGAGGTCTTTGCGAAACATCAGCCCATTGCGGTGATGCATTTCGCCGCCCTCAGCCAAGTGGGGGAAAGTATGGCGGAGCCGGGGCTTTACTGGCGCAACAACGTGAACGGCTCCCTCACATTGATAGAGGCGGCGGTCGCTGCGGGCTGCAAGCAATTCGTCTTTTCGTCGACCTGTGCGACCTATGGCGATCAGGATAACGTGGTACTGGACGAAAACAGCGCACAATATCCGATCAATGCCTATGGAGCGTCCAAACGGGCGATCGAGGACATCCTGCGCGACTTTGAGGCCGCCCATGGTCTGCAGCATGTGATCTTTCGCTATTTCAACGTGGCCGGGGCGGACCCCGAAGGCGAAGTGGGTGAGTACCATCAGCCAGAGACCCATCTGATCCCCCTGATGCTGGATGCGATTGCCGGAAAACGCGCGGCGCTGACTGTTTTCGGGGATGACTATGACACCCCCGACGGCACCTGTATTCGGGACTATGTGCATGTCTGCGATCTGGTCGATGCCCATGTTTTGGGTCTGAAATGGCTTCAGGACGGGAAGGGCAGCCGCGTGTTCAACCTTGGCACCGGCAGTGGCTTTTCGGTGCGTGAAGTGCTCGACCATAGCCGCGCTGTGACCAATCAAACGGTGCCCCATGAGATCGGCGCGCGCCGTCCGGGGGATTGTACCAAACTTGTGTCAGGCTCTTCCCGCGCGGAAGAGGAGTTGGGTTGGGCGCCTAAACGCTCGACCTTGGACAAGATGATTGCCGACGCTTGGAAATGGCACCAGACCGGCCATTACGATGGCTGAACCCACCGCACGGCTTCTTGATCTGACGCGCAGTCTGCGACGGGTCGGGCGGGTCGCGACGGGGGTTGATCGGGTCGAACTGGCCTATCTCTCACATCTTCTGACAGGTGACGCGCCGCTCTTTGGAGTGGCGCGTACGGCTTTGGGCTATGTCTTGCTGGACCGCGACGGGATGCGGGGCTTTCATGATCGGCTTGAAGGTCGCGTCCCTTGGGGGCGGGCAGACCTTCTGTCGCGCTTGCCACGGGGGCGTAGTGTGGCTCTAACATGGGCGGAAAGCGACCTCAGGCGCTTGGCAAGGGAGCGGTGTCTGCCTGCCGGGTTGCCCTCACTGCTTGCGCGGCATCTGCCACCGGGCTTTGCCTATCTCAATGTTGGCCACAGCAACCTGACGGACCGGGTTCTGGGCGCCGTGAAAAAGGCGCAGGGGCGGATTTCGGTTCTTATTCATGACGTGATCCCGTTGGACCATCCCGCCTACCAACGCCCCGGCACGGTCGCGCCGTTTCGGGCCAAAATCGACCGGGTGTCTGCGCAGGCCGATTTGATGATTTACAACTCGCAGGACACGCGCCAGCGCAGCGAGGCGCAGATGCGGGGGCGGATTCCCCCTGCCGTTGTCGCGCATCTGGGTCTCGACCTGCCCGCGCCCGATGGCGGTGAACTGCCTGCGGGCCTGCCGCCAAAGCTTCCCTTTTTTGTCGTTGTAGGCACCATCGAGCCGCGCAAGAACCATGGTTTCTTGCTGGACCTATGGCAGCAGATGGGCCCTAACGCGCCGCTGCTGCTGATCTGCGGCGCTCGGGGGTGGAACAACAACGCGGTCTTTGACCGACTTGATCGGCTGCCTGCGGGCGGCCCTGTGCGCGAGTTCTCAAGCCTCAGCGACGCCGGATTGGCCGCATTGGTTCAGGGTGCGGCGGGGATGCTGTTCCCCAGCCACGCAGAGGGGTTCGGCCTGCCGCCCGCCGAGGCGCTGAGCCTTGGATCGCGTGTTTTATGCAACGATTTACCAGTCTTGCACGAGGTCCTAGGCGACAAAGCCGTTTACGCGGCCCTGAGCGAGCCCTATTCATGGATCAGAACAATCGAAGAATGGGCCGCATCTGTGCCAGACCCGCGCCCCGCGACGACTTTTATCGCGCCAACATGGGCCGAACACTTCAAGACCGTGTTAAAGTCGACGTGATAGCGCGGTAGAGAAGCGGTCAGATCCGATAGGTAAGGGGCGGTTTGGGCTTAATTCAGTCATATCGATTGCGGCTGCAACGCAAGCGCTGGCGCATCCGCGCCTTCCGCAAACGCCGCGAGTTGACCCGCGTGGCGAACCGCACCGCCCAGATCAAACGCGACGATATCCTTGTGTTCTGCACGCAGCGCAACGAACGCATCCGGCTGCCCTATTTCCTGAAATACTACCGAGAGATGGGCGTCGGGCATTTCTTCTTCGTCGATAACGACAGCACCGACGGTTCGCTCGACTATCTTGCCGAGCAACCCGATGTCTCGGTCTGGAGCGCCAAGGCCAGCTATAAACGGGCACGCTTCGGCGTCGACTGGCTGAACTGGCTGCAGATGAAATACGCCCATGGCCATTGGGCGCTGACGGTCGATCCCGATGAATTTCTGGTCTACCCCTTCTGCGACACGCGGCCCCTGCGGGCGTTGACCGACTGGCTGGATGCCTCTTCGATCAAGAGCTTTTCGGCGATGTTGCTGGATATGTACCCTAAAGGGCGGCTGGACGAAGAACCTTACCAAGCGGGCCAAAATCCGATTGAGATTGCGTCGTGGTTCGACAGCGGCAACTACACCATTTCGCGCAATCGGCGGTTTGGAAACCTCTGGATTCAGGGCGGGCCACGGGCGCGGGTGTTCTTCCCAGATGAACCCGCCAAGGCCCCTGCGTTGAACAAGGTGCCGCTGGTCAAATGGGATCGGCGCTATGCCTATGTCAGCTCAACCCATACGCTGCTGCCGCGCGGGCTTAATCAGGTCTATGACGAATGGGGCGGAGAGAAAGCCTCGGGCGTGTTGCTGCATGCTAAGTTCCTCGACACCTTCGGTGCCAAGGCGGCGGAGGAGTTGCAGCGCAACGAGCATTACGCGGCTTCGGTCGAATACAAAGCCTATGCCGCGCAGCTAAAGGACGACCCGCAGCTTTGGTGCAAATGGTCAGAACGCTACATCAACTGGCGGCAGCTAGAGATTCTAGGCCTCATGTCGAAAGGGAACTGGGCATGAGCGTCGGGATCGTCATGCTGGTGCACAACGCCTTTGACCGGGCCGAGCAGGTCGCGCGCCATTGGGCTGCTGCGGGCTGCCCGGTGGTGATCCACATCGACAAGGCCGTGCCCCGGCGCGCGCATGATGCTTTCGTGGCGGCACTCTCTGACCTGAAGGATGTGCATTTCAGCCCCCGCAAACGCTGCGAGTGGG
>NZ_LWER01000427.1:0-519 GCF_001634775.1 Sulfitobacter sp. HI0027 | reverse complement strand
GCAAACCAAGTTCCTATCAGCTTTACGGGCTATTATGCCCGCGCCATTCGGCGGAGTGTCTTGGCTTTGGCGGCAGACTTATGCACCATCATCTCGCGGGTCTTGCTAACTCGTTGTTCCTTTCGTCTCAGGCTACAGTGCGTGGGCTGTAGGGTTCGTTGCGGGTAAGCACTGCCCAGACGATCCGGGCGGTCTTGTTGGCCATGGCGACGGTTGCGACACGCGCAGATTTGCGTTCAAGCAAGGATGTAAGCCATTCGCTGGCTCGCTCGGGATGGGATCGTGTTTGTCGAACGAGTGATGTCATACCAACGACAAGCAATGATCGCAGATACTGGTCACCCATCTTGGTGATCCGCCCCAGCTTCTCTTTACCGCCGCTGGATTTGTTGGCAGGCGTTAAACCCAGCCATGCTGCGAACTCCCGGCCGTTTTTGAATTGGTGACCATCTCCAATGCTGGCGATGATCGCAGAAGCCGTCACCGCGCCGACGCCGGGTATAGTGCGCAGCAAACGGA
>NZ_LWER01000426.1:0-514 GCF_001634775.1 Sulfitobacter sp. HI0027 | reverse complement strand
GCCCTATTAAGACTCGCTTTCGCTACGCCTACACCTAACGGCTTAAGCTTGCTCGTGAGACCAAGTCGATGACCCATTATACAAAAGGTACGCTGTCAGGACGCAAGGTCCCTCCAACTGTTTGTAGGCGTTCGGTTTCAGGTACTGTTTCACTCCCCTCGTCGGGGTGCTTTTCACCTTTCCCTCACGGTACTGGTTCACTATCGGTCAGTAAGGAGTACTTAGCCTTCGAAGGTGGTCCTCCGATCTTCAGGCAGAATTTCACGTGTTCCGCCCTACTTAATACGTCCAATCATGCTTCTTATACGGGACTATCACCCACTCTGGTTGCGCATTCCAACGCATTCTAACCACAATCATGGCTCGGCTGATCCCCGTTCGCTCGCCGCTACTAGGGGAGTATCATATTGATTTCCTTTCCTCCGGGTACTTAGATGTTTCAGTTCCCCGGGTTTGCTTTTATAAACCTATGTATTCAGTCTATAAATACCTGGTTTTGCTCATTATTAACTGC
>NZ_LWER01000425.1:0-562 GCF_001634775.1 Sulfitobacter sp. HI0027 | reverse complement strand
TGCCAGCGAACATGCCCTCACCAAACAGCAGGTATTCCAGCGCAGCCCGCTTGAGGCTGTTAGTGAAAGCGTCCATCGCATCTGCGCCGCCCATAGCCGCGTCAATGATGCTGTCCTTCCACTCGCCTTGGATTTTCTCCATCTGGGCCATCTTGTCGCGGGCGTTCTCATACTCACCCGCCAACTTGCCCACATTGGCCGCTTCGGCGTCGATCTTTTGCAGCAGTTCGTCGGTGATATCCAAGCCGCGCTTCTTGGCCTCATCCAGCAGCNTGTGCTTGACCGTCAGCGCCGCGACCTCTTCTTNCGACTTGCCCAGCATTTCGATAGAACGTTGCAGCTTTTCCAGTTCCTTTTCAGCAATGCTGAACAACGGTTCTTGCTCACGTCCACCACGACCACCGCCCGAACGGGACCGACCACCGCCGGACGATCCGCTGCCGCTCTCCAAACCACTCACATCGCCCGAACCGGAAAGGTTAGGCACATCGAAGCGCGTCCGCGATGGCCCCCTGTTGATGAGGTTGCCATAGCCGAGATTGGCGTTTGTCACGTCATTGGG
>NZ_LWER01000424.1:0-550 GCF_001634775.1 Sulfitobacter sp. HI0027 | reverse complement strand
TCTCGTTGCGCAGCAGCCATTTTCGGCTTCTTCCACAGACCTCGTCCGGTGAGGGACGCTCCCGTTCGGCTTTTGAGGGTGGCGGATCAGATCATGCTGTGCCCTCCACCTGTTCCGGNCGGAACTCGGTGCCATCTGTCCACATTCTATGCAGCAGGACGGCGAGCTNNCTGGCCGCCGCGCCGTTGTCGCGGTGGCCAGAAAGCTCGCCGTCCTGCTGCATAGAATGTGGACAGATGGCACCGAGTTCCGTCCGGCACAGGTGGAGGGCACAGCATGATCTGATCCGCCACCCTCAAAAGCCGAACGGGATCGTCCCTCACCGGACGAGGTCTGTGGAAGAAGCCGAAAATGGCTGCTGCGCAACGAGAAGCGCGTCCCTTAGCAAGGCTCTCCGCTGCCAATCCGACACATGCGTGCAGCGATGCCCGACGGCATCAACCAAACTGCGAAGAGAAGCGTGACCCGGATGAGTGACAATGATCCACAAGAAAGAAGGAAAACGAGCTTGACCCAAACGCCCAATTAGAGAAGCAGTCATTCAAACGAG
>NZ_LWER01000423.1:0-290 GCF_001634775.1 Sulfitobacter sp. HI0027 | reverse complement strand
TGTGACCCACAAGCACCCTGGCAAAAAGGCTCGGTCGAGAACCTCAACAAACGCGCACGGCGATATCTTCCCCGTGACACCCAGCTCGCGGCGCTCTCAAATCGCAATATGAAGGCGATTTGTGACCGCCTCAACGGCACGCCAAGAAAGTGCCTTGGTTGGCGCACACCGACGGAAGCGTTCAGGGAAGAGTTGAGGAAACTGAGATAGCGGAAACTGTCGCAACGACCCTTGAGACACCATTGGTGGATTCACAAACGAAGTGCAAAATATGTACGAATACAGAGAGT
>NZ_LWER01000422.1:0-277 GCF_001634775.1 Sulfitobacter sp. HI0027 | reverse complement strand
AGGTACTGTCATTATCATCCCTGGCGAAAGTGCTTTACGATNCTAAGACCTTCATCACACACGCGGCATGGCTAGATCAGGCTTGCGCCCATTGTCTAAGATTCCCCACTGCTGCCTCCCGTAGGAGTCTGGGCCGTGTCTCAGTCCCAGTGTTGCTGATCATCCTCTAAAACCAGCTATAGATCGTAGACTTGGTAGGCCATTACCCCACCAACTATCTAATCTAACGCGGGCCGATCCTTCTCCGATAAATCTTTCCCCCGAAGGGCGTATGCGG
>NZ_LWER01000421.1:0-285 GCF_001634775.1 Sulfitobacter sp. HI0027 | reverse complement strand
TTCAATGTCAGCTTAGTGAGGTTTTGTTCAGGACCAAAGGCGACCAGCGCGCCTAAAAGTTCAGTTCCGCGGGTTGCTTGGTACAGCTGTTGATTGTCACTGAGAACTGACCCGGTAGCCCCATAAATTGTCACTGAGAATTGACCCATGTGAACACACTTCCCCGACGGTTTTGGTTGGGGGGATTTGGAGTGATCGACATGGGATTTTTGAGTGTCATTCGACGCTGGGCATTGCGTGACAAGATGCCAATCAGGGAGATTGCCCGGCGGACGGGTTTGTCTC
>NZ_LWER01000420.1:0-400 GCF_001634775.1 Sulfitobacter sp. HI0027 | reverse complement strand
GAGTTGGCTTTTAACGCGGTGCCATTCACGCACAGATCGCTTCCACTCGACTGAAGTAGCATTGAGCGCCAAGTAGATCAACTTTGCTGCCGCCTCATCGCTCGGGAAGTGGCCTCGGGTTCGCACCGCACGCCGGATTTTTGAGTTCAAGGCTTCTATGGCGGGAGTGTGCGTAATTTTGTGCCCTGACGCCTTTAGTTACGCCATGGGAAAGCGTTCTTCGAACATGATGGCGAGTTGGCTTTTAACGCGGTGCCATTCACGCACAGATCGCTTCCACTCGACTGAAGTAGCATTGAGCGCCAAGTAGATCAACTTTGCTGCCGCCTCATCGCTCGGGAAGTGGCCTCGGGTTCGCACCGCACGCCGGATTTTTGAGTTCAAGGCTTCTATGGCATTC
>NZ_LWER01000419.1:0-291 GCF_001634775.1 Sulfitobacter sp. HI0027 | reverse complement strand
ACCTTCGCCTTGAACTCGGGCGCATGCTGCTTGCGTTTAGACATCTCTGATCTCCTTCGTTTTGAAGATCAGCAGACTGCAAATTGTAGGGGTGGATTCCGGCTGAGTGCAGAATGACACCCTAAGGCATTTTGAGGACGCGGCTTCCGTATTCACGCAGATTTCCGTTTGGATCTACGTATCGATAGAGCGTAACAGGCTTGATCCCCAACTCCTTGCAGAGATCACTAACAGACGTGTCGCGATTGGCCATGGCGGCTTGCGCCATACGGACCTGCGCTTTTGTCAGCG
>NZ_LWER01000418.1:0-41739 GCF_001634775.1 Sulfitobacter sp. HI0027 | reverse complement strand
ACCCCGGTGACCGAGATGATCGGTGACCGGCTTTGGGTCTCTGTGCCCTTGGCGCTTTATGCGCTTTTCCTCTCTGTCATCGTGGCCTTTCCGGCGGGCATCTACGCCGCTTCCCGCCGGGGGCGGGCGGGCGACGTTGGCGTCATGGGGGCAACGCAATTGGGCGTGGCAGTGCCGAACTTTTGGTTCGCCATGATCCTTGTGCTGATCTTTTCGATCAACCTGCGCTGGTTTTCAGCGGGCGGCTTCGTCGGCTGGGACAAGGGGCTTTTCGCCGGGCTGCATGCGCTGACCCTGCCTGCCATTGCGCTTGCCTTGCCACAGGCGGCGATCCTCGCGCGGGTCATGCGCTCGGCCCTGCTGGATGTCTTGGGCGAAGATTTCATGCGGACCGCGCGGGCCAAGGGGCTGACGGCGCGGCAGGCGCTTTGGCGGCACGGGCTGCGCAATGCGCTGATCCCGGTGCTGACGATCATCGGTTTGCAGTTCTCCTTCCTGCTGGCCGGGTCAATCATTATCGAGCAGGTCTTTTACCTGCCGGGCCTTGGGCGGCTGGTGTTCCAGTCGATCTCGGCGCGGGATTTGATCGTGGTCGAGTCGGTGGTGATGCTCTTGGTCTTTTCGGTGATCTTGGTGAATTTCCTTGTCGATCTGGCCTATGCCGCCGTCGATCCCCGGTTGAGGGCCCGCACATGAACCGCAACCTGTTTCTTGGGGCCGTGTTGACCTCGGTCTTTTTGCTGGCGGCGCTGATCTCCTTTGTCTGGACGCCTTATGACTATGCCGGGCTCGACATCGCGAACAAGCTGCACAGCCCGTCGCTGGCGCATCCGATGGGCACGGATCACTTTGGCCGCGATATTCTGAGCATGATCATGGTCGGCGCGCGGACCTCTATCGCCGTGGCGTTGGTGGCGGTGGGCATCGGCATGGGCGCGGGCGTGCCGCTGGGGCTTTGGGCCGCAGCGCGGCGTGGGAGCCTTGTGGATGAAGTCATCATGCGCGGCAATGATCTGGTCTTTGCCTTTCCGGCCATTGTCATCGCCATTTTGATCACGGCGGTCTTTGGCGCCGGGGCGATCAATGCGATCATTGCCATCGGCATCTTTAACATCCCCGTTTTCGCCCGGATCACACGCGGGGCGGCGCTGTCTTTGTGGCAACGTGAATTCATCCTCGCCGCGCGGGTCGCCGGTAAATCCGCCGCGCGTATCTCGGCGGAGCATATCCTGCCCAATGTCGCCAATCTGCTGATCGTGCAGGGGACCATCCAATTCTCTCTGGGTATCCTTGCCGAAGCGGGGCTGAGCTACGTCGGCCTTGGCGCGCAGCCGCCGGTGCCGTCATGGGGCCGAATGTTGGCCGATGCGCAAACCATGGTCAGTATTGCGCCGCATATGGCCTTGATGCCGGGTTTCGCGATCATCCTGACGGTGCTGGGGTTGAACTTGATGGGTGACGGGCTGCGGGACATGCTTGATCCCCGCCTGAGGGTGGCACGCACATGACGCTTTTGACTGTCTCCAATCTCTCGCTGTCGATCCACGGGCTGCGCATCCTCGACGGGGTGACCTTTTCCGTCGCACCGGGAGAGATCGTAGCCGTGACCGGGGAAAGCGGCTCGGGCAAGTCGATGACCGCGCTGGCGGCAATGCAACTGCTGCCCAAGGGGGGCACGACCACCGGCCATATCATGCTGGGCGATGACGATCTGAGCCAGATGAGCGAAGCGACGCTGTGCGGCGTGCGCGGCAATGACATCGGCATGGTGTTTCAAGAGCCGATGACCGCGCTGAATCCGGTGCAGACCATTGGCCGCCAAGTGGCCGAAACCATCCGCGTGCATGAGCCCAGCGTCTCACGCGCCGAGGCCGAGGCCCGCGCCGCCGAAACGCTGACCCGCGTCGGCCTGCCCCAAGACCGCTTCCCCCTGTCGCGCTATCCGCATGAGTTGAGCGGCGGGCAACGTCAGCGGGTGGTAATCGCCATCGCCATCGCCCTGCGTCCCCGTCTGTTGATCGCCGATGAGCCGACCACGGCGCTAGATGTCACCACACAGGCGCAAATCCTCGCCCTGCTGACCCGTCTGGCGCGCGAAGATGGCATGGGGCTGTTGATGATTACCCATGACCTTGCCGTCGTGGCCGATATGGCCGACCGGATCATCGTCATGCGCAAGGGCCAGATTGTCGAGCAAGGAGAGACTCAGAGCCTGCTGCGCGACATGCGCCACCCCTATACCAAGATGCTCTTCGAGGCCTCCCGCCATGAGGTCAACCTGCCCACGCCACCCGCGCCCGTGCCGCTGCTGGAGGTCAAAGGCGTCTGCCGCGATTACCATCTGCCGCGCAAAACCCTGTTCGGTGCGCCGGGCACGTTCCGCGCGGTGGACAACCTCAGCTTTACCCTGAACCGGGGGGAGCGGTTGGGCTTGGTGGGGGAATCCGGTTGCGGAAAATCGACCCTGACGCGGGCGATTTTGGGTCTGGAACAGGTGCAAGAGGGCAGCATCACCGTCGATGGTCAGCCCGTCTTTACCGGGACAAAGCCGAACCTTGCCGTGCGCCGCAAGATGCAGGTGGTGTTCCAAGACCCTTTCGGCAGCTTCAATCCGCGCCACCGGGTTGATCGGTTGGTGACCGAGCCTTTCCACCTGCTCGACAGCGCGCCGCAGGGGGCGGAGCGGACCCGCGCGATTGACGAAGCGCTGACCGCCGTGGGGCTGCGCCCCGCAGATGCGCGCAAATACATTCACGAATTCTCGGGCGGACAGCGCCAGCGGATCGCCATTGCCCGCGCGCTGATCATCCGGCCAGAGTTAATCCTTTTCGACGAGGCGGTTAGCGCGCTGGATGTCTCGGTCCGGGCGCAGATCCTCGATCTGCTGGCCGATCTTTGCAGCCATTATGACCTGACCTATCTCTTTATCTCGCACGACCTGTCGGTGGTGCGTACGGTGACGGACCGGGTGCTGGTGATGCAGTCCGGCAAGATCGTAGAGGCCGGAGAGACAACGCAGGTCTTCGACGCGCCGCAGCACGCCTATACCAAATCGCTCATCGCCGCCGCGCCGGTTCTGCCGGATTTGCCTCAGCGTGTAGGATAGGCTTTGGGGGTCGGGTTACGCCATGAAAGGGAGTTGCATTGATCGCGATGGCAATCCGACCTAACCTGAATTCGGGGATTCCCGCCACAAGGGCATGTCTGCTTGGGCCCTGAACGGCGCGTTAGAAATTTCCCTGCCCAGTCAATTGCCTAAAGGCTGCGGCGCTCTACTTGTGCATGCAATGGTGTCCGCCTAAAGGGTGGTCCGCCAATATAACAATGGGAGACATCTTATGAAAATGTTCAAAATGCTCGCGATGACCGGTGCCATGGTGGCCGGCACTGCGGCCATGGCGCAGGAAAAGTTCATCACCATCGGCACCGGTGGCCAGACAGGCGTTTACTTCGTCGTCGGTCAGTCGATCTGCCGTCTGGTGAACCGCGGCACAGCGGATCACAACCTGAAATGCACCGCGCCCTCCACCGGCGGGTCCATCGCCAACATCAACGCGATCAAAGCGGGCGACATGGACATGGGCGTTGCCCAGTCCGACTGGCAGTTCCACGCCTACAACGGCTCCTCGCAGTTCGAAGGTGACAAGTTCGACAACCTGCGCGCGGTCTTCTCCGTGCATGGTGAGCCGTTTAACGTCATCGCCCGTGCTGATAGCGGCATCGAGTCCTTTGACGACCTCAAAGGAAAGCGCGTCAACATCGGCAACCCCGGTTCCGGTCAGCGCGCCACCATGGAAGTCGTGATGGACGCCAAGGGCTGGACGCTGGACGATTTCGCACTGGCCTCCGAGCTGAAACCAGCCGAGCAGGCCGCCGCTCTGGGCGACAACAAAGTGGATGCGATCATCTACACCGTTGGCCACCCGAATGGCTCCATCCAAGAAGCCGTGTCGACCATCGACGCCAAGCTGATCCCCGTGGATGGTGATGCGATCCAAGGCCTGATCGACGACAACCCCTATTATGCCGAGGCCACCGTGCCGGGCGGCATGTACAAGGGCACCGACGAAGACGTGAAAACCTTCGGCGTGAAAGCGACCTTTGTGACATCCGCTGATGTGGATGACGATGTGGTCTATCAGGTCGTCAAAGCTGTCTTTGACAACTTCGACCGTTTCAAGCGTCTGCACCCGGCGTTCGAGAACCTGACCCAAGAAGAGATGATCTCGGGCGGTCTGTCTGCGCCGCTGCACCCCGGTGCAGAGAAGTATTACAAAGAGCAAGGTTGGATCGAGTAATCTTCGCGTGACATGATAGCTCTGGCGGCGGTACGCTGCCGTCAGAGACCCGAAAAGAACAATATGCGCATCCACCCCAAGGTGGAGCCGACAGGGGGACGATATGTCTGAGAAGGACCAGCAAAAGGCGGCGGCTGTCGAAACCGCCGCAACCGGTGACCGAGGCGGACTGAGCCAGGCGGAACTGGACGAACTTGTCGCTTCTTCTGATACGGGCGGCCGTGCTGTAAGCGGGCTGATGGGCACCTTGCTGCTGTTGGTGGCACTGGCTTGGTCGCTGTTTCAACTCTACATCGCGTCACCCATTGGTCTGTTCAATGATACGCTGGCCCGCTCCATTCACTTGGGCTTTGCCGTATTCCTTGGCATCATGGTGTTCCCGGCCACGCGCACGAGTTTTCAGGTGGCACTTGGTGTCATCGTTCCGGCCGTTCTTGCCGCGCTCTTTATGGTCAGCACCAAAGATTCGACCGCGATTTGGTGGATCCCGATCCCCGCACTTTTCGTGATTGCGACAGTGCTGCTCGGCTCGCCCAAGAACCGCGTTCCAATCTGGGAATGGGCATTGGCGATCGTTGGCACCTTTTGTGCGCTTTACCTCTTTATCTTCTACCGCGAAATCGCCAACCGCGTCGGCGCGCCGATCCTGCCAGACTATATCGCAGGGGTTACCGGACTGTTAATCCTGCTCGAAGCCACCCGCCGCGCGCTTGGGCCTGCGTTGATGATCGTGGCGAGCATTTTTCTTTTCTACACCGTGCTTGGCCCTTCTATGCCCAGCATCATCGCCCATAAGGGCAACAGCCTGTCGGAGATCGTGAACCACCAGTGGATCACCACCGAGGGCGTCTTTGGCATCGCGCTTGGTGTGTCGACCTCTTTCGTGTTCCTCTTCGTGCTGTTCGGCTCGCTGTTGGACCGTGCGGGCGCGGGCAACTACTTCATTCAGGTCGCATTCAGCCTCATGGGCCACATGCGCGGCGGTCCGGCGAAAGCGGCGGTTGTGGCATCGGCCATGACCGGCCTGATTTCCGGTTCCTCCATCGCCAACGTTGTGACCACCGGCACATTCACCATTCCGCTGATGAAGAAAGTGGGCTTCAACTCCGAGAAAGCCGGCGCGGTCGAGGTGGCCTCTTCGGTCAACGGTCAGATCATGCCGCCTGTGATGGGCGCTGCGGCGTTCCTGATGGTCGAGTATGTCGGCATCCCCTATTTCGACGTGGTCAAACACGCCTTCTTGCCTGCGGTTATCTCTTACATCGCGCTGGTCTACATCGTGCACCTTGAAGCGATGAAAGCCGGGATGCAGGGTCTGCCCCGCGCCTATACGCCCAAGCCGCTGGTGCAGCAGTTGATCGGCATCGCCTTTGCGATCATCGCCATCTGCGCCCTGTCCTTTGCCGTCTATTACCTGATGGGCTGGATCCGCCCGGCCTTCCCTGAGACAGCGGGCTACATCATCTTTGTCTTCCTCACGGCGGTCTATGTTGGCCTGCTCTATGTGGCGAGTAAGGAAGAACCGTTGAAACTGGACGATCCCAATGCTGAGGTGACATCGTTGCCGATGCCCGGGCCGACCGCGCGGTCAGGGCTGCATTTCATCCTGCCTGTCGTCGTGCTGGTCTGGGCGCTGATGGTCGACCGCCTGTCGCCCGGCCTCTCGGCCTTTTGGGCGGCGGCTTATATGATCTTTATCCTGCTGACACAGCGCCCGCTGATGGCGATGTTCCGCGGCGAAAGCCAGTTTGTGAACGACGTGAAGGCGGGTGTGCTTGACCTGATCGACGGGTTGGTCACCGGCGCACGCAACATGATCGGTATCGGCATCGCCACGGCAACGGCTGGTATCATCGTCGGCGCGGTGAGCCAGACCGGCGTCGGCTCGGCGCTGGCCGATGTGGTTGAGGTGCTCTCGGGCGGCAATATCCTTGCGATCCTCTTCCTGACCGCGGTCCTGTCGCTGATCCTTGGCATGGGCTTGCCCACCACTGCGAACTACATCGTCGTCTCGGCCCTGTTGGCGCCGGTGATCGTGACATTGGGTCAGCAGAACGGGCTGATCGTGCCGCTGATCGCCGTGCACCTCTTTGTGTTCTACTTCGGCATCATGGCCGATGTGACCCCGCCGGTGGGTCTGGCAAGCTTTGCCGCCGCCGCCGTTTCGGGCGGTGATCCGATCCGCACGGGTCTCGTGGCCTTCTTCTACTCCCTGCGCACAGCTGCGCTGCCGTTCCTGTTTATCTTCAACACGGAACTGCTGTTGATCGGGGTCACATGGGGGCAGGGGCTGTTCATCTTTGTCGTGGCAACCGTGGCGATGCTGCTTTTCGCCGCCGCGACCCAAGGCTGGTTTTTGGCCCGCAACCGTTTCTATGAAACCATCGCGCTGCTGCTGATTGCCTTTACCCTGTTCCGTCCGGGCTTTTGGATGGACATGGTCTATCCGCCCTATAGTGAAGAGGCCCCGACCGAGATCGTGCAGGCGGCTGAGGAAACGCCCGCCGGTGAGCGGCTGCGCCTGCGCGTTGCGGGTGTGAACGATCTGGGCGACCCGCTGGAGTTCGTCGCGCTGCTGCCGATCGGCGCGGGCGAGACGGGGGCCGAGAAGCTGGAAGCCGCAGGTCTCATGTTCCGCGAGGATGGCGACAAGATGATCATCGACGATGTTCTCTACGATAGCCCTGCACAAGGCGCGGGCCTTGATTGGGACCAAGAGGTGCTGCGCGTGCTGAAACCGATGCCGCAACCCAGCAAATATTGGATGTTCATCCCCGCGCTGTTGCTGCTGGCACTGGTCGTCTTCCTGCAACGGGGCCGTGCCGCGCGTGACACCCGCAAGCCCGCGACAGCCTGAGGAGGGCGCACCATGTTTGACAATATCTTGCTGACGGTTGACCTGAGTGACCCAAAATCATGGGAGAAAGCGCTGCCGCAGGCGGTGGATATGATCCGTCTGTCCAAGGGCACCCTGCATATCCTGTCGGTCGTGCCTGACATGGGCACGCCGCTGGTCGAAGGGTTCTTTCCCGCAGATTACGAAAAACAGGCCACAGGCCGCGCGGCCAAAGCGCTTGAAAAACTTGTCGGGCGGGAAGTGCCTGATGACGTAAAGGTGAAGCAGCACCTCAAGTTCGGCAAAATCCACCGCGAGGCGCTGAAAACGATAAAGAAATCAAACGCCGATCTGGTGGTCATGGGATCAGAACACCCCGACAGCCTGCGCGAATTCCTCGTCGGCTCCAACGCCGACCGCATTGTGCGTCGTTCGCCTGTTTCCGTTCTGGTCGTGAGGGCGTAAGACACGTGCGTCGCGGAGATAAGCAGGGAAATGGTCCATTGCGCCGCGTTGTTCGGAGTATTCACGCATGACCCCTTTCGCGATTGCCGGCGTGCAGATGTACGTCAATGCCTTGCAGCCCAATGTCGATGGCATGATCCAGCGGCTCGACATTCTGATGGCACGCTTCCCTTGGACGCAGATGGTGCTGTTCTCTGAACTGGCGCCTTTCGGTCCGCTCGACCGGTTTGCCCTGCCACCCGAGAACGAGACGATTGAACAGTTTCAGGCCGCCGCGCGGCGACACCGCGTCTGGCTGATCCCCGGTTCGATGTTCCTTAAGCATCCCGAAGATGGCCGGGTCTACAACACTTCGGTCGTCATCAACCCCGAAGGCGAAGTGGTGCGCCGCTATGCCAAGATGTTCCCGTTCCGGCCCTATGAGGCCGGGATCGCGGCGGGCAATGAATTCTGCATCTTTGACGTGCCGGATGTGGGCCGCTTTGGCCTGTCGATCTGCTATGACATGTGGTTCCCCGAGACGACGCGCCAGCTGACCTCTCAGGGTGTCGAAGTGCTGTTGCACCCCGTTCTGACTGGCACCACGGACCGCGACGCAGAGCTTGCCATCGCGCGGGCCACGGCGGCGCAGTTCCAGTGCTATATCTTTGACGTGAACGGCCTTGGCGCTGGCGGTGTGGGCAAGTCCTGTGTCGTTGATCCGACCTCGATGGTGCTGCACCAGTCGGCAGGCCAAGAAGACATGTTCCCGATTGAGATCGATCTCAACATGGTGCGCCGCCAGCGTGAGACGGGGATGAAGGGCTTGGGCCAGTTGCTCAAATCCTTCCGTGATCGCCCGACCGATTTCCCGGTCTATGACCGCGACAGCGGCGCGGATGCTTTCCTGCACACCCTCGGCCCGCTCGAAGTTCCGCAGCAGGGCAGCCGCGCGGGGCTGCATGTCGATGTGCCCGCCCAGCAGGTGCCTGCCGAGATCCCCGCTTATAAGGGCAAGAACGGTTTCCCGCCGGAACCGCTTGCCAGCGCCACCGCCGGCACCGCGCCGGAAGTGGCACAGACACCGGCGCCCGCGGCACCTGCTGCGGCCATGCCAGACCCACAAACAACGCCCGAAACACCCGGGCAGAACGACAATACCAGCGGCTAGGCCGAGGTTAGGTTCGCACACTGCGGTACCTAGGCATCGGTCGGCCCTCCAGCAGAGGACGACTGATGCATTCTATGAACGACTATTCCTCGGCCATTCAACTGCGGTCGGATCGGTGGAGCGCCCTGCGCGCCGCCGCCGCCGCCATGTCGCGTGACCCTAAGGGCAAAGGCGCGGCGCAGGGCCGCAAGGAAATCGAGGCGCTGTTCGACTCGCTGGCCCTGATTGAGCCCTATTGGGCCTTTCCGGGCATGTCCGCCTTTGACCACATGCGCCGTCAGTTTGCCCATGGCAATTTCGAGGATCTGGCCTTTGCCGTGAACCGTGTGACCCGTGCGCTAACCACCG
The DNA here is from genome assembly GCF_001634775.1 of Sulfitobacter sp. HI0027. NCBI lineage: Bacteria > Pseudomonadati > Pseudomonadota > Alphaproteobacteria > Rhodobacterales > Roseobacteraceae > Sulfitobacter > Sulfitobacter sp. HI0027. Next base: position 32,642 of record NZ_LWER01000418.1, on the reverse strand, counting down.
GCGCTTACCGCCGTCGCACGATCCCGCTGGAACGCGACAGTCTGGATCAAGACGAACATGACGACGAGGCGATGCTCCCACCCGAGGCGCGCGCTCTGGCCAAGCCCTATTTCGAAGTGCTTATCGTTGACAATGTGAACGAACAGCAAGAGCGCTGGCTGCGCAGCAATGTCACCCGCATGCGCCGCAGCGAAGACCCGTTTATCTACGAAGCCGTCGTGGTGCCGAGCCTCGAAGACGCGCTGATTGCGGTGATGTTCAACCACAACATCCAAGCCATTGTGGTGCGTCCGGGGCTGACGCTGAAGTCGAAAGTCGATCAGCAAATCCTGACCCGCTACCTCGCCCGCGCAGGGGGGCGGGATGAGATCGACGCGCTTGAGCCCGAAAGCTACGGCCCCGAACTCTGCCGGATGATCGCCAAGGTCCGGCCCGAGTTGGACGCCTATCTGGTCACCGAACGCTCGGTCGAGGATATCGCGGGGCTCGATCTGGGGATTTGTCGGCGGGTTTTCTACAACCAAGAAGACTTCATGGAATTACACCTCAACATCCTGCGGGGGGTGCAGGCGCGCAACAAGTCGCCCTTCTTCACCGCGCTGGTGGAGTATTCCAAACAGCCCACAGGCGTCTTCCACGCCATGCCGATCAGCCGCGGCAAGTCGATCTCGCGCTCGCACTGGATTCAGGACATGGGCGCGTTCTACGGGCCTAACATCTTCCTTGCGGAGACTTCGGCAACCTCTGGCGGCCTCGACAGTCTGCTAGAACCGCATGGCCCGATCAAAGAAGCACAGGAACTGGCAAGCCGCGCTTTCGGCTCTAAACAGACGTTTTTCGCCACCAACGGCACCTCGACCTGCAACAAGATCGTGGTCCAGGCGCTGGTCCGGCCCGGCGACATCGTTCTGGTGGACCGTGACTGCCACAAGAGCCACCACTATGGCATGGTGCTGGCCGGCGCGCAGGTCAGCTATCTCGACAGCTACCCGCTGAATGAATACTCGATGTATGGCGCGGTGCCGCTGCGCGAGATCAAGCACCGGCTGCTGGAGCTGAAAGCGGCGGGCAAGCTTGATCGGGTGCGGATGCTTTTGCTGACCAACTGCACCTTCGACGGGCTGGTCTATAACGTCGAGCGGGTGATGGAGGAATGTCTGGCGATCAAGCCCGATCTGATCTTCCTCTGGGATGAGGCGTGGTTCGCTTTTGCCCGGTTTAGTCCCACGTATCGCCAGCGCACGGCGATGAACGCGGCCAATACCCTGCGCGAGAAATTCAAGTCTGACGCCCATGCCGAGGCCTATGAAGCGCAGCAAAAGACGCTGAAAGACGCGGATGATGAGACCCTGCTCAACACCCGGCTGATCCCGCCACCGCAGGCGCGGGTGCGGGCCTATGCCACGCAATCGACCCATAAAACCCTGACCTCCCTGCGGCAGGGGTCGATGATCCACGTCAACGATCAGGACTTCAAAGGCGAGGTCGAGCAGAGCTTTCACGAAGCCTATATGACCCACACGTCAACCTCGCCAAACTACCAGATCATCGCCTCGCTCGATGTCGGGCGACGGCAGGTGGAACTGGAAGGTTTCGAATTTGTCCAGCGGCAGGTCGAAGCGGCGATGTCTATGCGCCGCGCGATCAGCGAACACGCCTTGCTACGGAAGTATTTCAAAGTGCTTTCCGCCGGCGACATGATCCCCGAACAGCACCGCGAAAGCGGCGTCACCAGCTATTATGACGTGGAGCAGGGCTGGACTGATATGTGGGATTGTTGGGAGCAGGATGAGTTCGTCCTTGACGCCACCCGCGTTACCTTGGCCGTGGGCGGCACCGGTTGGGATGGCGATACCTTCAAGACGCAGATCCTGATGGATAAATACGGCATCCAGATCAACAAGACCTCGCGCAATACCGTGTTGTTCATGACCAACATCGGCACCACGCGCTCTTCGGTCGCCTATCTGATCGAAGTGCTGGTCGAGATCGCCAAGTCGCTCGACGATCTTTTGGACGATGCCAGCCGGATGGAACGGCTGTCGTTTGATCGGCGTGTCACCAACCTGATGGAAAACTACCCCCCGCTGCCGGATTTCAGTTGCTTCCACGAAGCCTTCCGCGCCGCGGATACGCCCGAGGGGGACATTCGCACGCCCTTCTTCCTCGCCTATGATGAGAAAAACTGTGACTACCTCGACCTGAACGGCTCACTCCAAGAGGTAATGGACGCGGGCGATACCGTGGTCTCGGCCAGTTTCATCATCCCCTATCCGCCCGGCTTTCCGATCCTTGTCCCCGGACAGGTCGTCAGTCAGGAAATTCTCGACTTTATGCGTGCCTTGGACGTGAGCGAGATCCACGGATACCGGCCCGATCTGGGCCTGCGCGTCTTTACCGCGGAGGCGCTGAAACGCGTGCGCCGCAAAGACCTTTCTTCTTCACCCGTTTGACCAAAAGGACCCACGACATGGTAAAAATTCTCAAGAATATCTCCGAAATCCGCCGGTTCTTTCACCGAAACGAGGACCCGGTCTATTTCATCTCGGCCACCAACTTCAATCTGCTCGGCCTTGATGAATGGGTGAAGAATTTCAAATACATCTGCTATATCGACTGCTACGGCGGTAAGCACCCCAACGTCTTTTGCCCCTCGGAACAGCCCCATGCAGAGTTCCAGAGCATCGAGGACATCAACAACTACTTGCTGCAGCACAAAGAGGTCATCGACTTTATCAAGCGCCGCGGCGGCAAGCCCAAGTTCGTCTTTTTGATGTTCGACGAAGAGACCGAGCGTCTCAGCAAGGAGTTGGGCGCCGAGGTCTGGTTCCCGAAAGCCAAGCTGCGCCAGTCTATGGACAACAAGATCGAAACCGTGCGCATCGGCAACAAGGCGGGCGTGCCCTCGGTGCCGAACGTTCTGGCCGAGGTGAAATCTTACGACGACCTGAAAAAGACCTGCGAGAAGGCCGGGATCGGCCATGATCTGGTGTTGCAGTCGGCCTATGGCGACAGCGGGCACACGACCTTCTTCATCAAGTCCGAAGCCGACTTCCGCCGCCACGAGAGCGAGATCATCGGCGAGGGCGAGATCAAGATCATGAAGCGGATTGATTGCCGTGGCGCGGCGATTGAGGCCTGTGCGACCAAGGAGGGCACCATCGTCGGCCCGCTGATGACCGAACTGGTAGGTTTCAAAGAACTGACCCCCTATCGCGGCGGCTGGTGCGGGAATGAAATCCTCGCCACCGCCTTCCCGCCGAAGGTGCGGGAGAAGGCCCGCGATCTGACCTTCAAGTTCGGGGAGCAGCTGCGCAAGGAGGGTTATCGCGGCTATTTCGAGCTCGATTTCCTGATCGACAAAAAGACCGGCGATCTGTGGCTGGGGGAGTTGAACCCGCGCATCACAGGTGCGTCTTCGATGACCAACCACGCCGCCTTTGCCCATGCCGATGCGCCGCTGTTCCTGTTCCACTTGCTGGAGTTCAGCCGCAAGAAGTTCAACCTCGACGTGGATGAGTTGAACGCCCGCTGGGCCGATCCGGACAACATCGACGGTTGGAGCCAGATGGTCATCAAACATACCGATGACAGCGTCGACATCTGCACCGAAGCGCCCGAGACCGGCATCTACAAGATGAAGGAAGACGGCAGTGTGGTCTTTGATCGCTTCGATTATCACCGCCGCGCGGTGGAGAGCGAGAACGAAGCCTTCTTCCTGCGCATCCTGCAACCGGGTGATTACCGCTACGAAGGCGCGGATATCGGCATCCTTGTGACGCGGGGGCGGTCGATGACCAAGTCTTTCCAGTTGAATGAGCGCGCGAAAAAGTGGATCCATGGGATCAAACGCAGTGTGGATGGCAAACCCCTGCCCACCGCGTCTGCTGGTCCGGAGCTTTCTGATCCGGCGTTCAAGATCCTGTAGCAAGATGAAAGGCCGCGATGTACTGGCGCGCAATGTCCGAAGATCAACCCGGCCCCAAGTGGGCCGGTCTCTTCGCAGCCTATTGGCCTGACTACCACGCATGGTGGCTGAAGGAAGGAGAGGCCGCGCGCCCGACCTATGCCCAATGCCGTCGCGCCTTGGGCAAACATATGCCCGAGATGCTGCCGCTTTATGATGAGCTTTGCACCCTCGCGGGCGGCGGCGATCACGCGGCGCGGTTTCTGAGCTTCTATTGCCCGCCGCCCTATCTCTCGGCCTGTTCACAGGCGATCTGGGCCGGGAAAGAACCGGTCATGGTGCGCAACTATGACTATAATCCCAATGCATTCGATGCGATGGTGCTGCGCTCGGGCTGGCAGGAGCGGCAGGTCATGGGCACCTCGGACGGGCTGTGGGGGCTGGTCGATGGGGTGAATGATGCGGGGCTGTCGATCTCGCTGACCTTTGGCGGGCGTCGTGTGGTAGGCGAAGGCTTCGGCGTGCCGCTGATCCTGCGCTATGTGCTGCAGACCTGCGAAACCGCGCAAGAGGCGGGCGAGGTGCTGGCACGGGTGCCGACGCATATGAGCTATAACGTCACCGTGCTCGACCGGAAGCGGCGCTACCTGACCGCGATGATGGCCCCTGACCGCCCGGCTGTCATCACCCGCGCCGCGGTGGCGACCAATCACCAAGAAAATGTGGAATGGATCAGCCACGCCCGTTTTACCGCCACGGTCGAGCGGGAGCGCTATCTTTTGCAACGTCTGCGTCTGCACCGCGACCCGGAAGAGAAATTCATCGGGGCGTTTCTGAAACCTCCGCTTTATTCCACGGCATTCAACGCCGGGTTCGGCACGCTTTACACCGCTGTTTACCGTCCACGAAAACGCGAGATGGAATTGCGCTGGCCCGGCACGACTTGGGCGCTGTCGCTGTCGGATTTCACCGAAGGCGCGCGGCAGGTCTTGGTGCCGGGGGCGGCATGAGCAGGGCGGCGCGCAAAGGGCCGCTGTCGTCGCTGCGGGTGGTGGAGTTCTCCGGCCTCGGCCCCGCACCACTGGCGGGGCAATTGCTGGCCGATCTGGGCGCGGATGTCATCACGGTCGACCGCAAAGCCGCCCCGGCGGACCCGTCCGATATCAACCGCCGTGGCAAGCGGTCGGTGGTGGTGAACCTGAAAACCCCCGAAGGGATCGCGGCAGGGCGGGCGCTGATTGCCTCTGCCGATGTGCTGATCGAAGGGTTCCGCCCCGGCGTGATGGAGCGTTTGGGCCTCGGCCCGACGAATTGCTCTGACAAGCTGATTTATGGCCGCATGACCGGCTGGGGTCAGACCGGCCCATGGGCGCAGACGGCGGGGCATGACATCAACTATCTGGCTCTGACCGGGGCCTTGCACGCCATGGGCAGCGCGGGTGCGCCCCCGGTGCCGCCTTTGAACATGGTGGCGGATTACGGCGGCGGCACGATGTTCTTGCTGTTTGGCATCCTCTCGGCAGTGATCGAGCGGGGGGTGACCGGCAAAGGTCAAGTTGTCGATGCTGCGATGGTCGACGGGGTGCCTGCGATGATGGGCCTTATCCACGGCATGTTGGCCCAAGGCACATGGACCGAGGAACGCGCTGCCAATTGGCTTGATGGAGCCGCGCCGTTTTACCGTTGCTACACCTGCGCCGATGGGAAGTTCATCTCGGTCGGCGCGTTGGAGCCGCAGTTCTACGCGATCCTGTTGGAGAAGCTGGGTCTGCCTGCGGACCTTGCCGCCAGTCAGAACGACCGGGCGACTTGGGAGGCGCGGACCGCCGAATTCGCCGCGATATTCGCAACCCGCACCCGTGATGATTGGGCGGCGCATTTCAACGGCACGGATGCCTGCGTAGCCCCCGTGCTCAGCTTTTCCGAAGCGCCGGATCACCCGCAGATGGCGGCGCGGGGCAATGTGGTGAAGGTGGACGCCGTGCTGCAATCGGGCCGTGCGCCGCGTTTTGGCGCAACTGCGCCCCAGATGCCCAGCCCCCCGCGTGGCATTGGGGCGGACACCGATGCGGTGCTGGCGGAGCTTGGCCTGCGTTTGGACCGCGCCTAAAAAACCCCCGGCGCGAGGGCCGGGGGTCAATCTTGGAACGAAAGCTCAGGCTTAGGCCGCTTTGCGGTCGTGTTTGCCTTCTTCGATCTCCTCGACGATCTTGGCGACGAATGCGTCGAGATCCTCGGGCGAGCGGCTGGTCACGATGCCTTGGTCGGCCACCACTTCGCTGTCTTCATACTGCGCGCCGGCGTTCTTCACGTCGGTCGCGATGGAGTTAAAGCAGGTTGCGTTACGGCCTTTGATGATGCCCGCTTCGATCAGCAGCCATGGGGCATGGCAAATCGCGGCGACGGTCTTGCCGCTGTCGTGGAACTTGCGGATCAGGGCCACCGCGTCTTTGTTGGCGCGCAGCAGGTCAGGATTGATCTGGCCGCCGGGCAGCACGATGCCTTGGTAGTCATCAACATTTACGTCCCGAAGGGCGAGGTCTGCGGGCACGGTGTTGCCCCAGTCGTCTTCGTCCCAGCCCTTGATCTCATTCCCGTCGGGGGTGGCCACATGGACGGTGGCGCCGCGGTCGCGGAGATCGTTCAGGGGTTTTTCCAGTTCGGACTGCTCAAAACCGTTGGTGGCGAGGATCAGGATCTTTGCATTGGTGATATCGGTCATTGCTTTCTCCTTTGTGATTTCTGCTGGACCAACGATGTGCATGGTCCCCTGTTCCGCTCACATTCGCGCGAGGGCAGTGATCCGCCGGTGCAGATGCGCCACAGGGCCGCGAATATTTGTTGATACAGCTAAGAGCGGCATCATATATGCGTTCAGAATGGATCACCCCGACACCCCCCTCGCCGAACTGCCCATGGACGAATTGATCGTCTGTCCGCAATGCGACGCCGTCTACCGGCTACGCCGCCCCGCCCATGGGGAACGCGCGGCTTGTGAGCGGTGCCACACGGCCCTGATCACGCCGCGCAGGAATGCAGGTTTGCAGATCATCGCTGTGGCGGTGGCGGTCATGGTGTTGATCATCGGGGCGGCGGTCTTTCCCTTCCTTACGATTGACGCGGCGGGGGCCCGCAACGCGGTGTCGGTGCTGGATGCGGCGCTTGCCTTTTCCGGGGGGCCGATGATCTTTCTGTCGCTGGCCACGGCGGCGCTGATCTTTTTCATCCCGCTTTTGCGGGTATTGCTGACGCTCTATGTGTTGATCCCCGTGGTGCTGGATCGCCCGGCCGCGCGGCATGCCGTCGCCGCCTTTCGCCTGTCAGAGGAACTGCGCCCTTGGTCGATGGCCGAGGTCTTTGCCATCGGCTGTGCGGTGGCGCTGGTTAAAGTGGCCGATCTGGCCGATGTCGGCTTTGGCCCGGCGTTTTACATGTTCGGCGCGCTGGTGGTCCTCGTCATCGCGCAGGACAGATTCTTATGCAAATGGTCTGTATGGAACTCTCTGGAACATCCCAAGACATCCTGAGCGCGCGGGAATTGGGCGTTGTGGCCTGCACCCGTTGTAGCAAGCCCGCGCCGATGGGCACGCAGACCTGCAGCCGCTGCGGCAGCAAGCTGGTCTCACGCGATCGGTTGAGCCTTCAGCGTGTCTGGGCGTTCTGGACCGTTGGGCTGATGTGCTACATCCCCGCCAACACCTACCCGATGCTCAAGACCCGGACGCTGTTTCAGGTCGAGGAAAGCACCATCATCGGCGGCGCGGTGGAACTGGCGCAATACGGCAATTGGGGGATCGCCTTTATCATCCTCTTTGCCTCTGTTGCCATTCCGCTGGCCAAGTTCATGGCCGTGGCCTTTCTTGCGATCAGCGTCAAACGGCGCTCTGTCACCTCGCAGCGGCAGCGGCACTACCTTTACGAAGTGGTTGAGTACATTGGCCGCTGGTCAATGATTGATATCTTTGTGGTTGCGATTTTATCCGCTCTGGTGCAACTCAAGACACTGGCCGCCATCAATCCCGGTACCGCGAGCATCTTTTTCGCCCTCTCCGTGATCTTTACCATGCTGGCGGCGCAAGCGTTTGATACCCGTATGATCTGGGACGCTCAGACCAAGGACGAGGGCCTGAAAACCGATGACTAAGACGCCTCCCGACGTACCGATTTCTCCGACACGCAAGATGTTCCTCAGTGGGGCGTCGGTGATCTGGATCATCCCGATCCTTGCCCTGATCGTGGCGCTCTTCGTGGCGTATCGCTCTTATAGTGAACGCGGCCCGGTGATCATTGTGGAGTTCGAAGAGGGCGCGGGCATCTCTGCCGGAGAGACCGAATTGCGCTTTCGCGATGTGACGGTCGGTGTGGTCGAAAAGGTCGGCTTCACCTCGGATCTGGACCGGGTGACGGCGCATATCCGGCTGGACAAAGATGTAGCCCCCTATATCGACAACGGCGCGGTCTTTTGGGTCGTGCAGCCCGAAGTCACCGCGCAGGGCATTACCGGCCTCAGCACGGTGCTGAGCGGTGTCTATATCGAAGGGTCATGGGACCAACAGGTCGGCCCGGCGGCGCAGCGTTTTCAAGGGTCCTCGACCGAGCCTTTGATCCGTGGCGGTCAGGGCGGGCTTGAGATTGCCTTTCGGTCCACCGCCAATGGCCAGCTGACCGACAATGCGCCGATCCTTTACAAGGGCATCGAAGTGGGCCGCGTAGGCTATGCCAAGATTGCCCCGCGGGGCAACTTTGCCATTGTTGAGGCGCTGATCTTTGAAGAGCACCGCCAACTGATCAATGAATCCACCCGTTTCTGGGACGCCTCCGGCTTTAGCGTCAACATCGGCCCGGCGGGGGCCGAGATCGACTTTTCCTCGCTCGCTACCCTCGTGGGCGGCGGCATCACCTTTGACACCTTCGTCTCGGGCGGGGCGCAGGTGTCTGACGGGACGGTGTTTGAGATCTACCCCGACAAGGAAACCGCGCGGAACTCTGTCTTTAACGCTTCCGAAGTCGATCCGCTCAAGTTGAGCGTTGTGTTCGACGACAATATCTCAGGGCTGATCGTCGGCGCCCCAGTTGAAATGAGCGGGCTTGAGATTGGTGAGGTCGAGACCCTCTCGGGCCTCGTGGATTTCGAACGCTTCGGCGATAGCCGGGTTCGGCTCAACGCGATCTTGTCGATCCAACCGGCGCATCTGGGATTGCAAGACGACGTAACCGCCGAAGCCGCGCTGGCCTTCTTGCAAGAGCGTGTGGAAAACGGCCTGCGTGCGCGGCTGGCCTCGGCCAGTCTGCTGACCGGCGGCTTGAAGGTTGAGTTCGTGACGGTGGAAGACGTGCCTGAGGCATCGTTGGAAGCGGCTGATAACGGTCTTGCGCTGATGCCGACCACTGAAAGCGATGTTTCCGATGCGGCGGCCACGGTCGAAGGGGTCTTTACCCGCATCAACAGCCTGCCGATCGAAGAGTTGCTCAACAGTGCGATTACTTTCCTCAATTCGGCAGAGGCTTTCGTCTCAGACGAAGACCTGCGCGAAACGCCGCAGGATGTGCGGACCCTTTTGGGTGAACTGACGGGGCTGGTCTCTTCCGAGGAGGTCAAGAACGTGCCGATCGCCTTGAACGGAACGCTGGTGCGGATCGAAGAACTGGTGGCCCAGCTTGAGGAAGAGCGGATCGCCGAGCGCCTGTCCACCGCGCTTGAAGGGGCGTCGGAGGCGGCGAACGCGGTATCGTCTTCGGTTGAGGGCGTGCCAGAGTTGGTCGAGCGCATTCAGGCCGTGGCGGCCAAAGCGGAAACGCTGGAAGTCGAAGAATTGGTCGTCGCGCTGACGGACCTCACCGAATCCGCCGATGCGGTGATCGGCACCGAAGATGCGGTGGCCCTGCCGGGCGCGCTCAAGCGGGCATTGGATGAGGTGAACGCCACGTTGGTAGAATTGCGCGAAGGCGGCGCGGTTGAGAATGTGAACCGCACCTTGGCCTCGGCCCGCAATGCGGCGGATAGCATCGCCGTCTCGGCCCGCGATCTGCCGCAGGTGGTCGAACGTTTGACCGCGCTTTTCGCGCAGGCCAGCCGCACCATAGAAGGCTATAACCAAGGCGAACAGCTAAGCCGCAGCGCCGAGCGCACCCTGCGCGACATCCAGAAAGCCGCCGATGCGCTTGCATCTTTGGCGCGGACCATCGAACGTAACCCCAATTCTCTATTGCTGGGACGGTAAAGCATGAATGTTGCAAGACCTCTGATCACCCTCGGCCTGCTGGCAGCCTTGGCGGCCTGTGGCGGCGCTGCTGAGCGTTTCACCGTGCGCGCCCCGGCGGTCACAGAAAAGACTTCGATCGCTTTTAGCTCGGTTGAGGTGCGCGATGTGTCCCTGCCGACCTATGCCGCCGCCGAAGAGATTTCCCTGCAGATGGCCGACGGCAGTCTGGTCAGTTCGACCGATGTGCTGTGGGCCGATGCCCCTGAACGGGCCGTGGCGCTGGAGCTGAGCCAAAACCTCGCGCGGATGACCGGGCGGCGCATCGCGTCTGAGCCTTGGCCTTTTGAGGCTTTCCCCGACGCCCGTCTCGAAGTGCGCTTTGCCGAAATGGTGGCCACCGAAGCCGGAGAATTCCGCGCCTCTGGTCAGTATTTCGTGGCCGTCCCCGATGACCGTCGGGAGCGTTCGGGCCTGTTTGACCTCAGCGTGCCGTTCAACCCCGAAGGCGGGGCCAATGCCATCGCCACAGCGCGCGGCCAGCTTGTGCTCGATCTGGCCCGCTACATCGCGCAAAACGGGTTGAAGTAGGGCAGTTCGCCCGAAAATGACCTTGCGGCATGTCGTGTTCAGTCTGTTCGGAATTTTCTGAATAGACTTGATTTGTGCCGGGCCTTGTTTATCTACCGTCAACGCAGCGTGTCGTTGACGGGGAACAAATGGATACCACAGACCAAATCGACCAAGTCCGCGATGATTTCATCACGCGCATGGGCGTGATCGCCATGGGCGAGGGCTTGCCGCGCATGGCGGGACAGGTCTTTGCCATGCTCGTTTTCGAGGGCGAGCCGATTGCCTTTGGCGCGCTGTCGCGCCGTCTGTCCGTCAGCCGCGCCACGATCAGCACATCAATCCGTGTGCTGGAAGAGCGGGGCCTGATCCGGCGGGTGAACAAGACCGGCGACCGGCAGGACTACTTCCAACTTGCCGATGACGCCTATGCCGCGATGACAAAATTCGCGCTGGCAGGCACGCGCCACGCCAAGGCCGAGATTAGCGACACGATCAGCAAACTGCCCGAAGAGGCCGACGGCGTACGCGCGAGGCTCGATTGCTTTGCCGAGTTTTACGACGCGATCAGCACCGCGCTTGATGATGTCGCAACCCGGGTGAGCAAACCCAAGAATTGACGCGCGACCTGCAAACAGGAACGCGGTGATGGAGTTCGATCAATGAGTGACACATCTCAAGAGCGCCAGACGCTTTCATTCGAAAGCGACGCTGGCTCGAAACGGTCGAAATTCATCGCCGGTGGAATCGCGCTGTTGATCGGACTTTGGATGGGCAGCGGCTATATCATCCCCTCCGAAGAAACCGAGGAAGCCGCACCTGCCCCCCTCTCGCCCGAGGCGGTGACCGTGGCCGTGCGCGGCTCTCAAGCCAAAAGCGTGACGCAGGTCTTTGTGGCCGAAGGTCAGGCCCTGCCGGACCGCGACACGATGGTCCGCGCCGAAGCAGGCGGAGAAATCGCCGAGGTGCTGGTAGCCAAGGGCGATGTGGTCGACGCGGGCGCGTTGATCGCGCGGCTCAGCACCACGGCGCGCGATTCCGATCTGGCCCGCGCCCGCGAGGAATTAAGCCGCGCACAGCGGGAATACGACAATGCCGAAGCCCTACTGGACCGGGGCGTTTCGACCGTGGACCGGGTCAGCCAAGCGCGGGCGACCTTGGCCGCCGCGCAGGCGTCGGTCACTTCAGCCGAAGAGGCGCTGAACAACACCGAAATCCGCGCCCCCTTTCCCGGTCGGTTAGAGATGCTGGATATCTCTGCCGGAGAGTTCGTCTCCACCGGCGAGGAAATCGCACGTCTGGTCGACAACACCCCGCTGACGATCCAAGTGCAGGTGCCTCAGCAGTCGCTGAAAGACATCAAGGAAGGGCAAAGCGCCGAGGTCGTGTTCATCACCGGGACAGAGGCGCAGGGGAAGGTGCAATTCGTCTCAAGCAGCGCCAGCGCCGAAACCCGGACCTTTACCGCCGAGGTTAGGGTCGAAAACGCCGATGGTGCGATCCCTGCCGGTATCTCGGCCCGCGTGCGTATTCCTACGGGCGAGACCCGTGCGCATTTCGTTTCTCCGGCGATCCTGTCCTTGGACACCAATGGCACATTGGGTGTCAAAACCGTGAATGACGAGGACAAGGTCGTTTTCAACAAGATCGCGATCGTACGTGCCCAGACCGATGGTATCTGGATTGCGGGCCTGCCGGATGAGGCCGAAATCATCACCATCGGGCAGGGTTTCGTGAACGACGGAGAGACCGTTAACCCCCAGCCCGAAACCGGCACGGATTCAAGCCCCGAGGGGCAGCCGATAACGGGCGTGCCTGAGATTGACGAATTGGAGGAACAGCCAGCCGGTGATGGGCAGATCACCGGCCGCGCCGAAGCCGCCCAGCCGGAGCAGGCGGAATGAACGCGCTGATCGACGCCGCTTTCAGCCGCGCCCGCGTGGTGATCCTGAGCTTGGTGATGATCTTGGCCGTGGGTGCCTATGCCTATATCGGCATCCCCAAGGAAAGCTCGCCCGAGATTCCGATCCCGACACTCTATGTTTCGACCTCGCTCGAAGGTATCTCTCCGGAAGATAGCGAACGGCTATTGGTCGAACCGCTTGAGACCGAACTCAGTGCCATTACCGGGCTGAAACAGATCACCTCCAACGGCGCCGAAGGTCATGCCTCGGTGCAGTTGGAGTTCGAGCCCGGTTTTGATTCCGACGAGGCGCTCGACAAGGTGCGCGAAGGCGTGGACCGGGCCAAGTCGGACCTGCCCGAAGACGCCACCGATCCGGTCGTGACCGAGATCAACACCGCGCTTTTCCCGATCCTGACAGCGATCCTGTCCGGCCCGGTGCCGGAACGGACGCTCAACACCATTTCGGAGGAGTTGAAGGACGCGATTGAGGGGCTGTCAGGCGTGCTTGAGGTCGATGTCGGCGGTGAGCGTACGGAACTGCTGGAGGTGCTGATCGACCCCACAGTGTTCGAGACCTACAACATCTCCTTCGAAGAGCTGATCAGCCAGATCAACCGCAACAACCGCCTGATTGCGGCGGGGGCGATTGAAAGCGGCGCGGGGCGGCTGGTGCTCAAAGTGCCAGGGCTGATCGAGAATGTCGAAGATGTCATGTCGCTGCCGATCAAGGTGCGTGGCGATACGGTGGTGACCTTCGCCGATGTCGCCGCGATCCGCCGGACCTTCAAAGACCCCACTGGTTTTGCCCGTATCGACGGCCAGCCCGCGCTGGCGCTTGAGATCAAGAAACGCTCCGGCGCGAATATCATCGAAACAGTTGCCGCCGTGCGTGAGTTGATCGACGAGATGCGCGCGGAATGGCCCGACAGCATCACCGTCAAATACACCCAAGACGAATCCGAGCAGGTCCAAGACATGCTCAGCGATCTTGAGGCCAATGTCATCGCGGCGGTGATCCTTGTGATGATCGTGATCGTCTGGGCTTTGGGCGTCCGCTCGGCGCTACTGGTGGGGCTGGCGATTCCGGGGGCGTTTTTGGCCGGGGTCACGGCGCTTTGGGTCATGGGCTATACGATGAACCTTGTGGTGCTCTTCTCGCTGATCCTTGTGGTGGGGATGCTGGTGGACGGGGCCATCGTGACCACCGAACTGGCCGACCGCCGCCTGCAAGAGGGGCATGCGCCCCGCGCTGCCTATGCCTATGCCGCCAAGCGCATGGCATGGCCGATCATCGCCTCGACGGCGACGACGCTCAGTGTGTTCTTCCCGCTGCTGTTCTGGACCGGCACGGTAGGGGAGTTCATGAAATTTCTGCCGATTACTGTTATTCTGACCCTGACCGCATCGCTTTTCATGGCGCTGGTTTTCATTCCTGTGGTTGGCGGGATCATCGGCAAACGGCCCCCGCAATCGGCCAAGGATAAGGCCACACTATTTGCCGCCGAACAGGGGGATCCGCGTGACCTGAAGGGCTTCACCGGCGGCTATGTCAAACTGCTGCAATTCGCCATCCTGCGTCCTTGGATTACGCTGATCCTTGCCATTGCCATGCTGATGGGCGGCTTCACCGCCTATGCGCAATTTGGCAACGGCATCACCTTTTTCCCTGAAGTAGAGCCTGATTTTGCGCAGGTACAGGTGCGCGCGCGGGACAATTTCTCGATCTACGAACAAGACGCGCTGGTGCGGCAGGTCGAGCAACGTCTCTTTGCCTACGACGAGATTGCCAGCGTCTATGCCCGCACCGGCAGCAGCAACCGCGACAGCGCCGACCTGATCGGCACCATTCAGGTTGAGTTCACCGAATGGGACGAACGACGGACCGCCGCCATGATTGGCGAAGAAATCCGGACCGAGATGGCGGCCATTCCGGGGATCGACGTGCAGGTGCAGACCGCCTCGAACGGCCCCTCGGCGGGCAAGCCCGTCAATCTGCGGGTCCAAGCCCATGATCCTGAGGTGCAGCAACAGTTGGTCGACCAAATCCGCGAAAAGATGGCCGATATCGGCGGCTTTACCGATGTGACCGACTCGCGCCCCCTGCCGGGGGTGGAGTGGCGCATTGCGGTGAATCGCTCAGAGGCGGCGCGGTTTGGGGCCGATATCTCGACACTGGGGCAGGCTGTGCAACTGCTGACGCGCGGCATTACCGTGGCGGATTACCGGCCCGACGATGCCGAAGGCTCCATCGACATCAACGTGCGCTTTCCCTCGGATGAGCGCACGCTGGAAGAATTGCAATCGCTGCGCGTGCCGACCTCGGCGGGGCTGGTGCCGATCTCGAACTTCGTGACTTTTGAGCCAAGCCCCCGCACCGGTACGATCACGCGGGTGGATCAGGAACGGGTGGTGACGATTGAGGCCAATGTCGCACCGGGCGTTCTGGTGAACGACCAAACCGTCGCCCTGCGCAGCGCGATTGACGCGATGGACCTGCCGCCGGGTGTCGAAGCCTCCTTCGCCGGGGAGGCGGAGGACCAGCAGGAATCGATGATCTTCCTCGCGGGGGCGTTTATTACCGCGATTTTCCTGATGTTCGTGATCTTCGTGATCCAGTTCAACAGCTTCTACCAAGCCTTCGTCGTTATGTCGGCCATCGTGTTTTCGATTGCAGGAGTGCTATTCGGCCTGCTGATCACCGGGCGGCCCTTCGGGGTGGTCATGGGGGGGATCGGTGTGATCGCCTTGGCGGGGATCGTGGTGAACAACAATATCGTTCTGATCGACACCTATAATGACCTCAAGAAAGCCGGGCTGTCGCCGCTGGAGGCCGCGCTGCGCACCGGGGCGCAGCGTTTGCGTCCGGTGGTGCTGACTTCCGTCACCACGGCGCTTGGCTTGATGCCCATGGTGATCGGCCTCAACATCAACTTTTTCACCCGTGAGATCGTTTATGGCGCGCCCTCTACCCAATGGTGGACCGAGCTGAGTTCGGCCATCGCGGGCGGTCTGGTGGTGGCCACTGTGCTGACGCTGGTGGTGACACCGGCGATGCTGATGTTGGGAGAAAAGAAAGCGAAACGCGCCGAGCCAACCCCGCCAGAGCCGGAACCGGTCGCGATCTAAGCCAAGGTCAGGCGGCCCACGATCAGGCGGCCCACGATCAGGCGGCCCACGATCAGGCGGCCCAAGATCAGGCGGCCTTGTCGGCCTTGTCCTCGGTCAGGATGGTGTAAAGCGTGGCCGGGTCGGGGTTCGACCGCAGCTTGGTGCAGATGCTGGTGTCGCGAAGCGTGCGGGCCACCAGTGCCAGCGCCTTGAGGTGCTCCACCCCCGCATCTTCGGGGGCGAAGAGGGCAAAGGCCACATCGACTGGCTGACGATCGACCGAAGAGAAATCAATCGGTTTGTCCAACAGCACGAAAGCACCGACAACCTTGTCGATCCCGTCCATCCGCGCATGGGGCAGGGCGACGCCGTGGCCGACACCGGTCGGCCCGAGGGTTTCGCGCGTCATCAGCGCATCCACCACTTGGCCGGCCGGCAGCCCATAGGCTTGCTGGGCGAGTTCGCCGATATCCTGCATCAGACGCTTCTTGCTCGAAGCCGAAGTCAAAACCTTCACGGCCTCTGGCTTGAGGAGTTTGCCGAAATCCATTCCGCTCGCCCTGCTCTTTGGCGGATATTACCGCCGTGGGTTACGAAGGGTCGATCCAGCCGATGTTGCCGTCTTCTCGACGGTACACGACGTTCATCCCTTCCTGGCCTTCCTTGCGAAACAGCAGCACCGGGTCGCCCGACAATTCCATCTGCATCACCGCTTCACCGACAGACAAAGTTGGCACCTTCGTCTGCATCTCTGCAATGATCATGGGTTGGAGGGTATCAGGTTCCTGCGCATCTGAATCGCTGTCTGACGCGAGGATATAGGAGGACGCACCCAAAAGTTCAACCGGTTCGGCGCGTTCTTTGTGATGGTCCTTCAGGCGGCGCTTGTAGCGGCGCAGCTGTTTTTCCATCTTTTCGCAGCAGCTATCGAAGGCGGCATAGATCTCTGTCGCCTTGGCCTTGGCCGACGCATTGAGACCGGTGGAAAGATGCACGGTGGCCTCGCAGGCAAATTCGTGACCTGTTTTGGAAAACACCACCAGAGCATCTGTCGGGCGTTCGGCATATTTGCTGACCGCCTCGTCCAGTTCGGTCCGGACATGTGTCCGGAGCGCATCGCCAATGTCGATCTGTTTGCCACTGATCTGATACCGCATATCGTCTCCTTGTCTTTCTTGTTCCGAACATTGCCAAACGGTCCACATGCGTGGAGCGCGACAACTTTCAGATATGGAGGAATGGTGCTGCGACCAGGATGATTTTAACCGTTCCTTCACGGGAAGGGCGATGCAGGATCAAACAGGAACGCGATGTCACCATAGGTCAATGAGGCCGCGTTTCCGTTTGAAAGTCAATGGCGCCGATGCACCCGCCATTCTTTTATCGCTACAATCAGAGCGGTTTTCCGCAAAGTGCAGGCAGGGCCCTGCCGAGGGCTGGAAGGCCGGGCGAAACGCGCTAAGTCTTAGGAAATACGGAAGTTATCGCCAAGGTAGACGCGGCGTACATTCTCGTTTTGCACAACTTCTTCGGGCGTTCCGGACATCAGAACTTTGCCCTCATGCAGGATATAGGCGCGGTCCACGATCTCTAGGGTTTCGCGCACATTGTGGTCGGTGATCAGCACGCCGATGCCACGTTTTTTAAGGTCGGCAACCAATTGCCGGATGTCTCCGACAGAGATCGGATCGACCCCGGCAAAGGGTTCGTCAAGCAGCAGATAGTTGGGATTGGCGGCCAGACAGCGGGCGATTTCGACCCGGCGACGCTCCCCACCCGACAGGGCCAGCGCAGGCGCGCGGCGCAAGTGTTCGATGGAAAACTCGGTCAGCAGCTCTTCGAGCCGTTCGCGGCGCTGGTGACGGTGTTTGACCCGAATATCGAGGATCGCGTTGATGTTGTCTTGCACCGACAGCCCGCGAAAGATGCTCATTTCCTGCGGCAGATAGCCGATTCCCAACTGCGCGCGGCGGTACATCGGCAGGGTGGTGACATCCTTGCCATCCACGGTGACGCGCCCGCCTTCGGGCGTGACCAGCCCGGCCACCGCGTAGAAAGTCGTGGTCTTGCCCGACCCGTTCGGCCCCAACAGCGCCACGACTTCACCCCGGTCAAGCTCCATCGAAAAGTCGCGGATCACCGCTTTCTTGCGATAAGACTTGCGCAAATGCTGAATGCGCAGGCCGGATTCGCCCCCGGCGACTTTCAGCTCGGGCGGCATCAGTTGCCGCTGCCGGGCTGCAAAATGGTCTTCACGCCGCCTGACATCTGCGCCGTGCCGTCGTTCAGGTTTACCGTCATTTCCTGCGCGCTCAGCGCACTTGGGCCTTGGGTCATCAACACATCGCCGCTCATTACCAAGGTGCCTGCGTCGATATCATAGTCGGCCCGCTGCGATTCAGCGGCGTCTTCGCCCGCGACCAAGACCACGCCGCCGGTTGCTTCCAGCTTGGCGATGCCTTGATCCGACGTGCGATAGATCACCTCGACCTTACCGGCAGACAGGGTCATTTCGCCCTGAGAAATCAACACATTGCCAGTAAAGACCGCGGTGCCCGTGGCGTTGTCGACCGATAGGTTGTCGGCGGTCACTTCGACGGGCAGGCTGGTATCTTGCTCTAGCGCGCCAAAGGCCACATCGGCAGATTGGGCAGAGACAGGGGCAGCATGCAGCGCGAGAAACAGCGGCAGCATCAAAATAATCAAATGTCTCAAGGCAGTTACTCTTTCGTTGCTTGCGGCGTGTATATCAGTTTCACACCCTTTGTGAAAAGCAATTGCGATCCGGCGCTGTTCTGGCGGTTGGTGATGGCCATGCGCCCGGCGGTGATCTCGCCCGCGGGGCTGGTGGCTTTGACCGGGCCGGGTGATAGCAGATCTAGTGTGGTGAGGTTCGAAGTCATCCGGTCCGACAGAATCTGGTAGCCGGTTGAGGTGCTAACCCGCACATCGCCCGCCAGTTCCGCTTCTTCCGCGCCGGTGTCAAACCGACCTCTGTTGGATTGCAGAGTGATCTTGGCACCGCCCTGCAGGTCCAGCGTCGCCTCGATCTCTTCGGCCTCGTTGGTGCCGGTTTCCCCGCCGGGGGTGGTCAGCTTTTCCGCCGAGAATGAGATCAGATCGCCATCCGCC
Organism: Sulfitobacter sp. HI0027; assembly: GCF_001634775.1. Taxonomy (NCBI): domain Bacteria; kingdom Pseudomonadati; phylum Pseudomonadota; class Alphaproteobacteria; order Rhodobacterales; family Roseobacteraceae; genus Sulfitobacter; species Sulfitobacter sp. HI0027. The sequence continues at coordinate 13,819 of NZ_LWER01000418.1, read as the reverse complement.
GTGGTGCCGGAATAGAAGGGGCCGGTGATCTGCTGGTCGCGCAGCCGCTCTTGCACTTCTTTATCTGCAAAGGGGATCACCGCCTGCGGTTCAATCGCGCGCGACAGCAGGAACAGGGTCGACAGGAGCGCCAGCGCGATCAGCGGAAAGAGCACTTTCAGCCAAGAGACGACGCGAGAGTGGCGATCACCCTTCATCGCGCGCTACCCCAGCCCAACGCGCAGACAATCGTGGATATGCAGCAGGCCCACGGGCGATTTGCCGTCGGCCTGCGCCGGGTCGGTCACGATCAAGCAGGTGATCTTGCAGTTGTTCATCACGCCCACGGCTTTCTCGGCCAGTTCGTCGGGGCCGATGGTAACTGGGGCCGGGGTCATGACCTCACGCGCGGTCATGGTCATCAACCCGTCAAGGTGCCGCGCGAGGTCGCCCATGGTGATGATCCCAGCCAGTGCGCCAGCGCCATCGGTCACGCAGACCACGCCAAAGCCCTTGCGGCTCATCTCGCTCAGCGCGTCGGGCATCGGCGCGTCGGCTGCGACCAGCGGCAGCGCATCGCCCACATGCATCAGATCGGCTACGCGGCTCAGCCTTGCGCCCAGTTTGCCACCGGGGTGAAAGTCGCGGAAATGCTCGGCGGTGAAAGCGCGGTTCTCCATCAGGGCCACGGCCACCGCATCGCCCATCGCCAGCGTCAAGGTGGTTGAGGTGGTCGGCACCACGCCGGTGCCGCAGGCCTCTGCCGCGCGGGGCAGTTCCAGCACCACGTCACTGTGACGCCCAAGGCTGCTGTCGGGACGGCTGGTGATGCCGATGAGCGGGATCGTATAGCGGCGCGAATAGGCGATGAGGTTCGCCAGTTCCGGTGCCTCGCCCGAGTTTGAAATTGCCAGCACCACATCAGCCGCGGTGATCATCCCCAGATCGCCGTGGCTTGCCTCGGCTGGGTGCACGAATTGCGCAGGCGTCCCGGTAGAGGCCAGCGTCGCCGCGATCTTGTTGCCGATATGGCCCGATTTGCCGATGCCAGTGACGATCACGCGGCCCTTGCAGGCGCGCATCAGATCGACAGCGGCACGAAAGCGGTCATCAAGGCTGTCGGCCAGCAGCGTCAGCGCCTCGGATTCGCAGCGGATGACGCGGCGGGCAGTGTCGAGGAAAGGTGTGTTCATGCGTGTGCGAAGATGTCCGTGTCCGGCCATCCCTCCAGATCCAGCCGGGCGCGCATCGGCAGGAAATCGAAACAGGCCTGCGCCATGTCCATCCGACCTTCGCGTATCAGGCGTTTGTTAAGTTCATCGCGCAGACGGTGCAGATAGAGCACATCCGACGCGGCATAGTCGATCTGCGCTTGGGTCAGCTTTTCGGCCCCCCAATCGCTGGATTGTTGCTGTTTCGAGATGTCGACGCTCAGCAGTTCTTGGCACAGCTTCGCCAGCCCGTGCCGGTCGGTATAGGTGCGCACCAGACGGCTGGCGATCTTGGTGCAATAGACCGGCGCTGCGGTGGCGCCAAAGGTGTTGCGCATCGCGGCGATGTCAAAACGGCCGTAGTGGAACAGTTTCAGCACATGCGGATCTTCCAACAGCGCGCAGAGGTTCGGCGCCTCGGTCTGGCCCTTGGCGACCTGCACCAGATGCGCGTGACCATCGCCGCCCGAAAGCTGCACAACACAGAGCCGGTCGCGATGCGGATGTAGCCCCATCGTCTCGCAGTCAATGGCGACCATCGGCCCAAGGTCGAGGTCATCCGGCAGGTCGTTCTGATAGAGGAAATTTGTCATGAGCACGTCTATATCGTGCTTGTCCGGCATGGGAAAGCGGAGGCTTTGCCCCGGGTCAGGCGGTGGCCAGATCCTGCAATGCGGGGCGGGGATAGAGGCGCAGCAAGCGGTCGACCAGTAGATGGCACCGGTAGCCGGGCCACTCGGGGCGGATCAATCCACCGGGCAGGGCCGGGTGTTTCAGCACCAGCCGCCGCCAGTTGTGCACGATCAGACAGCGCAGAACCGCGACATCCAAGGCGCTCAACCTGTCTGCATCCGGCAGTTCGGCGTCCAAGGTAGAAAGCGCAGCCAGCAGCGCGGCATAGTCGGCCTCAAGCTCGGCAGGCTCCACCGCGCGGCGCAGCCAGTCGGGCGGCGGCGTGCCGGGCAGGGCAAGACAGCCTTTGGGCACCGCGCTATCGGCCCGCCCGACATAGGCGCGGGGCAGGGCGGCGATAAAACCCGCGCCCCGCAGGGCGCTGTCGGTCTCGCGCCCGTTCTCTTCGGTCACCACCATCTGCCATGGCTCTGACAGGTCGGGCGGCGCGGCGTAGATGCGGGGGCTGGCGGCGGCACTTTCCGCGCGGCCTTGGGCGGTCAGGCTGTGCTGGCTGATCCGCCCGATCTTGTGTGACTGCAACCATCCGTCATTGCGCAGCCGGTGCAGCGCCACGCGGCTCGCCTCTGGCCGCACGTCGAGCGCGCCCATGATCGTCGATAGGACCGGTCCGTCGATCGCATCACCCTCTCCCTGCGCCAGATCGCCGAAAAGGCTGACCATCAGCGACCAGACGCGCTGGCCCCCCAAGCCCGCAAAGGCCGCGACAGCGGGAAGGGAGGGATCAGAGGGCATTAATCGTCAGCAGTTCATATTCCGCGACCGCCTCCTCGCGTTGGTTGGTCAGGGTCACATGCCAGCGCACCTCGCCATATTCTTCTTTGCGCGGCGTCTTGTGCTTAACCGAGAGCCGCACCTTGATGCTGTCGCCCGCCGAGACAGGCTCAAGAAAGCGAAGATTGTCGAGGCCGGTATTGGCCAGCACCGGGCCGGGGTCGGGTTGCACGAAAAGGCCCGCGGCGAAGCTGAGCAAGAGGTAGCCATGGGCTACGCGCCCCGGAAAGAAGGGGTTCGCGGCGGCGGCCTCGTCGTCCATATGGGCGTAGAAAGTATCGCCGGTGAAATGGGCGAAGGTCTCGATATCCTCCAGTGTGACTTCTCGGGTGGGCGAGTTGAAGGTCTCGCCCAGATCCAGCTCGGTGAAGCGGCGGGTGAAGGGGTGGTCGCGGTCGGTGATTTCCTCGGCCCCCGGCACCCATTGTTTGCCGATGGCCGTCAGGATGTCGGGGCTGCCCTGAATGGCGGTGCGCTGCATGTAATGCATCACGCCGCGAATGCCGCCCAGTTCTTCGCCGCCCCCTGCGCGGCCCGGCCCGCCATGCACCATATGCGGCAGCGGAGAGCCGTGGCCCGTGGCCTCGCCCATCGACGTTCGGTTGTTGAAATAGAGCCGTCCGTGGAAGGCTGCCGAACCCATCGTTAGCTCGCGCGCCACCTCACCGTCATTGGTGATGATCGAGGCGACAAGAGAGCCTTGGCCGCGGTTCAGCAACTGCGAGGCATGGGCCAGATCGCGGTAGGGCATGAGGGTGGAAACAGGGCCGAAAGCCTCGGTGTCATGCACGCGCTCGGCGCTGTCGGGATCAGCGCAGTGGAACAGCATTGGCGGCAGGAATGCGCCTTTGTCTTTGTCGGCGCCGTTGACGGTAAAGTTGTCGGGATCGCCAAAGACCCGCTCGGCCTCGGCACTCAGCAGCCCCACCTTTTCCAGCACATCGCGCTTTTGGCTACCCGAGACCAGCGCGCCCATGCGCGTATCTTCGGCACGCGGGTCGCCGATGGTGGTCTTGGCAAGGTGTTCTGACAGAGCAGAGATCACCGCGTCGACCAGCGCCTGCGGCACCATGATGCGGCGAATGGCGGTGCATTTCTGCCCCGCCTTGGCGGTCATCTCGCGCTGCACTTCCTTGACGAAGAGGTCGAACTCCGGCGTGCCGGGGCTTGCGTCGGGGCCGAGGACCGAGGCGTTGAGACTGTCCTGCTCAGACGTGAAACGCACCGAGTTCTGCAGCAACAAGGGATTGCTGCGCAGCTTCAGCGCGGTATCGGCCGACCCGGTAAAGGCCACGGCATCCTGACAGTCGAGGTGGTCGAGCATGTCGCCCAAGCCGCCGCTGACCAGTTGCAGCGCGCCCTTCGGCAGCAACCCACTGTCGAGCACCAGCCGTACGCAATGTTCGGTAACGTAACAGGTCGCCGTCGCCGGTTTCACGATCGCCGGGACACCTGCCAGCAGCGTAGGCGCCAGCTTCTCCAACATGCCCCAAACCGGGAAGTTGAAGGCGTTGATATGCACCGCCACGCCCTGCAGCGGGGTGCAGATATGCCGCCCCATGAACTGCCCGTCGCGGCCCAGTTGCTCGGGCGCACCGTCGAGATAAACATGCGCATCCGGCATCTCGCGCCGACCTTTAGAGGCGAAAACCAGCATGGTGCCGATGCCGCCGTCGACGTCAATCTTGTGGTCCGAGAGCGTCGCGCCGGTGTCGTAGCTCAGGTCATAGAGCGCCTGTTTGTGCTCCATAAGGTGCAGCGCCAGCGCCTTCAACATGCGCGCGCGGTCATGGAAGGTCATGGCGCGCAGGGCGGGGCCGCCGTGGTCGCGGGCAAAGCCCAGCATGGCCTGCGCGTCGAGCGCATCGTTGCCGGCCAGCGCAATCACTTCGCCAGTGATGGCGCTGGCGATGTTGCGGGCGCCCGCGCCCGGGGCCAGCCATTCGCCTGCCGCGTAACTGTGAATATCGCGCATGTTGGCTCCTTTAGTGCGTGTCGTAGTCTATGGTGAGCGTGTCGCTCAGCGGGTAGCTCTGGCAGGTCAGCACATAACCGCGCTCGACCTCGTAATCCTCAAGCGCGTGGTTCGAGATCATCTCGACCTCGCCCTCAAGCACCTTGCCCATGCAGGTCGAACAAACCCCGGCCTTGCAGGAAAACGGCGCTTCCTGCCCGTTCTCTAGTGCGGCTTCCAGCACCGATTGGCCCTTCTGCATGGTGAAACTGCGCCGCGCGCCGTCGATGATGACGGTGATCTCGGTGCCCTTCTGGCCCTCGCTGCGTTTGGCCATTTCCTGTTTCGCCAGACGGCCCTGCTGGCTTTCGCTGAAGAGTTCAAATTTGATCTGTTCATCGGTCAGCCCATTGGTCTTCAGCGCCTCGGCAATCGCCAGCATCATCGGCTCCGGCCCGCAGATGAAGGCGGTGTCGATGTTGTTGATCTGAATCCAATGCTTAAACAGCGCATTGCATTTCGCTTGATCGATACGGCCCTCAAACAACTCCATATCCTGACCGGATTCGAGGATGTGGATCACCGTCAGGCGGCCCATGTAGTGGTTCTTGAGATCCTCAAGCTCCTCGCGGAACATGATCGTATTCACCGCGCGGTTGGCATAGACCAGCGTGAAGGTCGAGTTCGGCTCGCGTTTCAGCACAGTCTTTAGAATCGAAAGCACCGGCGTGATGCCCGAACCGCCCGCAAACCCGAGGTAGTTTTTCGCCACCTCTGGTTCAATCGCGGTGAAGAATTTGCCCTGTGGCGGCATGGCGTGGAGCGTATCGCCGACCTTCAATTCGGTATTGGCATAGGTCGAGAATGCCCCGCCATCGACGCGCTTGATACCGACCTTCAGCTCGCCATCGTCTAACCCGGCGCAGATCGAATAGTTGCGGCGCAACTCGGTGCCGTCGAAGTCCTGCTTGAAGGTCAGGTATTGGCCTTGGGTAAACGCAAAAGCTTCGGGGTCCTCCGGCTTCAGCGTCAGCACCACCGCATCGCGGATGGTGTGGTGGATATCAGTCACTAACAGGGGGTGAAACTGGCTCATCGGGGCCTCAGATACATTTGAAATAGTCGAAGGGTTCACGGCAGTCGCAGCACCGCCACTGCGCCTTGCAGGGGGTCGAGCCGAATTGGCTGATCCGCTCCACCGCGGTGGATTTGCAGTGCGGACAATGCTGCGGCCCACCGGCCGGGCGGGGTGGCGCGATGCCGTAAGATTCCAGCTTGGCGCGACCGGTGTCACTCATCCAATCGGTGGTCCAAGGCGGAGAAAGCTGCCGTTTCAGGTCAAGGTTTTCGATGCCGTGGTCGCGCAGCGCCATCTCGATATCAAGGTTGATGATGCTGGTGGCCGGGCAGCCCGAATAGGTCGGCGTGATGGTCACAACCAGCGTGTCGTCGCGCCACGCCACATCGCGGATGATGCCAAGATCGGTAAGCGAAATGGCCGGGATCTCCGGGTCCGGGATCGCCGAAAGCCATGCCCAAACCGTCTCTAACGTGGGCTTTTCCGCCAACGCGGCACCGCGCGGGGCGGTATCGCGCACCACCCCCGGCACCGGCGCGGGGGCCGGCCGGCTGTGGGGCGCGGGTTTTACCATGTGGCGTCCGGGTAGGCGCGCTGCAGCCACTGCACATGGGTCAGCATATGGCCCAGATGCTCGCTGTGCCGTGCGCCGCTTTTCCCGCCCCTATGGGCAAAATCATCTTCGGGTTTGGTCAGGGTCGCTGCCGCGAGCGTATCGCCGACCAGTTGGTCGTAGCCAGCGCGCAGGCTGGCTGGATCAGGGGCGATGCCCGCATCTTTCATGGCAGCGTCGACATCATCGCCAAGGAACATCTCCCCCACATATGGCCAGAGCAGATCCAGCGCCGCCTGCATCCGACGGTGGCTTTCCTCGGTCCCGTCGCCAAGGCCGATCACCGTGTCGGAGGAACGTTCGAGGTGGTAGGTCACTTCCTTCGCCGATTTCTCGGCGATGGCAGAGATTTCCTTGTCGCTGGAATCGATCAGCGCGGTCAGCTGCGCCAGATGCCATGCGTCGAAGAGGAACTGCCGCATCATGGTCTGGCCGAAGTCGCCGTTGGGCTGTTCCACCAACAAGACATTGCGGAAATCCCAAACATCGCGGTGAAAAGCCAGCTTGTCGGCGTCACGCCCCGCGCCCTCGACCTCACCCGCCATGCCCAGCCATAGCTGCGTTTGCCCGATCAAGTCGAGCGCCACATTGGCCAGCGCGATGTCTTCTTCCAGCACCGGAGCCGTGCCGCACCATTCCGAAACGCGGTGGCCCAGCACAAGGGCGTTGTCGCCCATCCGGCAGAGGAATTCGAACTTGGGATCGGTGCTCACATCGCCCCCACTTCGTCGGGAATGTCGAAGAACGTCGGGTGCCGGTAAACCTTGTCATTGGCAGGCTCGTAGAGCGCGCCCTTCTCCTCGGGGGAGGAGGCGGCGATGGCGCTGGCCTCAACGGCCCAGATGCTGACGCCTTCGTTGCGGCGGGTATAGACGTCGCGGGCGTTCTTGATCGCCATTTCCGCGTCCGCCGCATGCAGGCTGCCGACATGGCGGTGGCTCAACCCGTGCTGGCCGCGGATGAAGATCTCCCACAGGGGCCATTCGGTGGTCCGCGCCTTGCCGTGCGGGGCGGCTTCGGTGCCGTCGTATTCACTGGATTCAGGGCTGCTCATGTCGCTTACTCCGCTGCCATTTGTCTGCTGCGCTTTTTCTCGGCGTGGGCCAAAAGCCCCTCGCGCACCCAACGGCCTTCGTCCCAAGCCTTGTTGCGCGCCGCCAGCCGTTCGGTGTTGCAGGGGCCATTGCCCTTGAGCACCTGAAAGAACTCTTCCCAATCCGGCTCGGCGAAATCGTAATGGCCGGTTTCCTCATTGAACTTGAGGGTTTCGTCGGGGATCGTGAGGCCGAGGTATTCGGCCTGCGGCACCGTCTCGTCGACGAACTTCTGGCGCAGCTCGTCATTGGTGTTCATCTTGATTTTCCACGCCATCGACTGCGCGGAATGGACCGAATCCTTGTCTGAGGGGCCGAACATCATCAGCGCCGGAAACCAGAAACGGTTGAGCGCATCTTGGGCCATCTTGCGCTGGGCGGGCGTGCCATTGGCCATCTTCATCATGATGTCGAAGCCTTGGCGCTGGTGGAAGGATTCTTCCTTGCAGATCCGCACCATCGCGCGGGCGTAAGGCCCGTAGGAGGTGCGCTGCAGCGGCACCTGATTCATGATCGCGGCACCATCGACCAGCCAGCCAACGGCACCCATATCGGCCCATGTTAGGGTCGGATAATTGAAGATCGACGAATACTTCATCTTGCCCGACAGCAGGTCGCGGGTCATTTGGTCACGGGTCACGCCGAGCGTTTCCGCCGCGCAATAAAGGTAGAGGCCGTGGCCCGCCTCGTCTTGCACCTTTGCCAGCAGGATCGCCTTACGCTCCAACGTCGGGGCGCGGGTGATCCAGTTGCCCTCGGGCAGCTGGCCCACAATCTCGCTATGCGCGTGCTGACCGATCTGGCGGATCAGGTTCTTGCGGTAGCCATCGGGCATCCAGTCTTTTGGCTCGATCTTGCCGCCCGCATTGATGCGCTCCTGAAAGGCGCGTTCTTCGGGGTCCATCTCGTCGAGGGATTTGATGCCCTTGCCGGTGGATTTGATCATCTGTGCATACATCGGTCTGTTCCTTTCCGGGAAAGAAGTCTCAGCCTGCGTTTTCGAGGATCAGGGCGACGCCCTGTCCCACGCCCACACACATTGTACATAGCGCGTATTTGCCGCCCGTCCGCTTGAGCTGCAGCGCCGCCGTCATCACCAGACGTGCGCCCGACATGCCCAAGGGGTGGCCGATGGCGATGGCACCGCCATTGGCGTTCACATGGGCTGCGTCATCCGGCACGCCCAAGGCGCGGAGGGTGGCGAGGCCTTGGGAGGCGAAAGCCTCATTAAGTTCGATCACGTCCATCTGTTCGATGGTCAGGCCCGCGCGGTCCAGCACCTTGCGCACGGCAGGGATCGGACCGATGCCCATGACGCGCGGCTCGACACCTGCGGCAGACATGGCAACAACGCGGGCGATGGGGGTGAGGCCATGGTCTTTCACGCCTGCCTCTGACGCCAGCAGCATCGCTGCCGCGCCGTCATTCACGCCAGAGGCATTGCCTGCAGTCACAGTCAGATCCGCGCCATTGATGCCGCGCAGCTTGGCGAGTTTATCCAGCGTGGAGCCGGGGCGGGGGTGTTCGTCGCGGTCGACGATCACGTCATCGCCTTTCCGCTGCGGGATGGTGACGGGGGCGATTTCCTCGGCAAAGAGGCCCTTTTCATCCGCCTGTGCCCAGCGTTGCTGGCTACGCGCGGCGAAAGCGTCTTGGTCTTCGCGCGACACGTCATGGTCGGCGGCGACGTTGTCGGCTGTCTCGGGCATGGAATCCACGCCGAACTGAGCCTTCATCTTTGGGTTCACAAAGCGCCAGCCGATGGTTGTGTCATAAACGGCGTTGTTGCGCGAAAATGCGGTTTCGGCCTTGGGCATCACGAAAGGCGCGCGCGACATGCTCTCGATACCACCGGCGATGGCAAGGTCCATGTCGCCGGCGCGGATCGCACGGGCAGAGGCACCGACGGCATCCATGCCGCTGGCGCAGAGCCGGTTGATCGTGGCGCCCGGCACGTCGACGGGCAGACCGGCCAGCAGGGCGGCCATGCGCGCGACGTTGCGGTTGTCTTCGCCCGCTTGGTTGGCGCAGCCCATGATGACATCATCGACACGCGCCCAATCCACCGAGGGGTTCCGCTCCATCAATGCCTTCAACGGGATCGCGGCCAGATCGTCGGCGCGAACCGAAGAGAGGGCGCCGCCGTAACGGCCAATGGGGGTGCGCTGCGCGTCGCAGATGAATGCCTGCATGGGGGTACTCCTGTTGTTGCTACGTAATTTACACAGCGGGGCGATTCGGTTCAATCAAAATGTTACGAAATAGAGATAGTGCTTTGATTTCGGTAACATGTCGCGGTGCAGAGAGGCCATCGGCGGCAGAGACCCGCGCCGTATGGTGCGGTCATGAAGCGCCGGATCGCGAAAGAATTAAAAAAGGCCGCCCTTGGGAAAGGACAGCCTTTGGTATTTTCAGAAATGCAAAGCGAGGGGGTTAGTAATCCACACCGCGCTGCGCTTTGATGCCTGCTTTGAACGGATGTTTGACCTCTGACATCTCGGTCACCAGATCGGCATAGTCGCAAAGCTCGGGCCGGGCGTCGCGGCCTGTCAGCACGACCGCTGTGCGCTTGTCGCGGGCATCAAGTCCGGCGATCACGTCTTCGATCTTGAGGTACTCATAGCGGATGGCGATGTTGATCTCATCCATCACCACAAGGTCATAGTCCCCGCTCGCCATCATCTCACGTGCCTTGCCAAATGCGGCCTCGGCGGCGGCGATATCGCGGTTTCGGTCTTGGGTGTCCCAGGTGAAGCCTTCGCCCATCGTGTGCCATGTCACCTCGTCGAGTTGTTCAAAGAACAGCCGTTCGCCGGTTTTCCATTTGCCCTTGATGAACTGCACCACACCGACGCGCTGTTTCCAGCCAAGCGCGCGTACGACGACCCCGAAAGCAGAGGAGGATTTGCCCTTGCCCGGCCCGGTATGGACCAGCACCAGACCCTTTTCCGGGTCTTGCAGCTCGGCCACTTTGGCGCGCTGTTCGGCCTGACGCTGCTGCATCTTTTCCTTGTGGTCTTGCGGGTCCGCGTCGCTCATCGGTCATCTCCTCTATCCGGTTTCGGGGCACCATAGGGAGAGCCAAGGCCGGGCGAAAGCCCGCAATGAATCACGCCTTGGGATCGGTGACAGACCGCGCTTTGCCGCGCTCCATCCCCAACTGCCGCTCGCGCCAGATCACCAGCGCGCCCGCGCTGATCACCAGCGCCGCGCCTGCCAGCATCATCATTGTCGGCAGTTCTGCAAAGAAAATATAGCCGAGCAAGATGGCAAAGAGCATCGAGGTATAGTCGTATGGCGCCAGCATAGAAGCCGAGCCAAAGCGATAAGCCGAGGTGATAAGAATCTGCGCCACTCCGCCGATTAACCCTGCCAACACCAGCAAGCCAAAGGTTTGCAGATCAGGCATGACCCAGCCGAAGGGCAGGGTGAAAAGCGCCAAGACCGATGCAGTGACGGAAAAGTAAAAGACGATCGCCGCCGTGTCTTCGTTCTGCACCAATTGCCGGATGTGGATCTGCACAAGGCTGCGCACCATCGTCGCCATCAGGATCAACAGCGCACCAATCGTGGCTGTCTGTTCCATCGTACCGATGCTGCTGAAACGCGGCCAGAGGATGATCATCACGCCAACCAGCCCGATCGCCACGGCAGTCACGCGGATCAGACGGATTTGTTCGCCCAGCAATACGGCGGCAAGGATCACGGTGAAAATCGGTGTGGCAAAGCCGATGGCGGTGACCTCGGGCAGGGGCAGCAGGCCAAGGCCGGTGAAGGTCAGCCCCATCGCCGTGGTGCCGAACAGCCCGCGCCAGACATGGCCCATCGGGTTCTTGGTCTTGAGCCCGCTTTTCAGTTTGCCGCGTTGCGCCAGCCAGATCAGGATCACCGGAATGGCAAAGAAGGACCGAAAGAAGACCGACTCGCCCGCGGGCACGTCGTCGGCCAGCGATTTGATGATCGCAGACATGCAGGTAAAGAGCAGGATCGCCGTGATCTTCAGCCCGACGCCAAGGGCGGGGCGGGCGGAGAAATCATCGACTTTCATGCTCTGGTCCTCATGCTTCGGGGCCGATCCGTCCGCGGTTAGTGCCGATCTGACCGCGGTGCAGCAGCAGGTGATCCAGCAACACGCAGGCCATCATCGCCTCGCCCACCGGCACCGCGCGGATGCCCACGCAGGGATCATGGCGGCCCTTGGTGATGATCTCGGTCTCTTCGCCTTGTTTGGTGATGGTGCGCCGCGTGGTCAGGATGCTGGACGTCGGTTTGACCGCGAAACGCACGACCACCTCCTGCCCGGTGCTGATCCCGCCCAAGATACCGCCCGCATGGTTGGAGGAATACTCCGGCCCCTCCGGCCCCATGGTGATCTCATCCGCGTTCAGCTCTCCGGTCAGCATCGCGGCTGACATGCCTTCGCCGATTTCCACGCCTTTGACGGCATTGATGCTCATCATCGCGGCGGCCAGATCGGTGTCGAGCTTGCCATAGACCGGCGCGCCGAGACCCGCAGGCACGCCGCGCGCGGTGACTTCGATGATCGCACCCACGCTGCTGCCGGACTTGCGCAGCCCGTCGAGGTAATCGGCCCAGTCGCCTGCCGCCTTGGCGTCGGGCACCCAAAAGGGGTTCTGGTCGATCTGGTTCCAATCGAACGCATCCCGGTCGATCTTATGCGGCCCCATCTGCACCATGTAGCCGGTGATCTGCAGGTTCGGGGCCAGCGCCTTGATCGCCTCGCGCGCCAGTCCGCCCGCCGCCACCCGCGCCGCCGTCTCACGGGCCGAGGAACGCCCACCCCCGCGATAGTCGCGGATGCCGTATTTCTGGAAATAGGTGATGTCGGCATGACCGGGGCGGAACTTGTCCTTGATATCGCCGTAGTCTTTGGAGCGCTGATCGGTGTTTTCGATCATCAACTGGATCGGCGTGCCTGTCGTGACGCCCTCAAAGGTGCCCGAGAGTATCCGCACCTCATCCGCTTCACGCCGCTGCGTGGTGTATTTGTTCTGGCCCGGTTTGCGCTTGTCCAACCACTGCTGGATCATGCCCTCGTCAATCGGCACGCCGGGGGGGCAGCCATCAATCGTGGCGCCAAGGGCGGGACCGTGGCTTTCGCCCCATGTGGTGACCCGGTAAAGATGGCCAAAGCTGTTGATCGACATGGGCGGACCTCCTGTTGTCAAACCCTTAGCCGGGGCAGCGCCCTGCCTCAAGGGGATTTGCCTTGCCAATTGTGTGGGGGGCATCTACCCCTGACGCTACCTCGGGGGGCCTTTGGGCTGAGATGTGCGTTTTGTGCGGACCCGTTGAACCTGAACCGGTTAACACCGGCGGAGGGAAGGTCCGGACAGACATCCACCTTTTACCTTTCGCCGCAAAAGGAGGATGCAATGAAGTATCTTACACTTGCTGCGGGCGTCATGGGCGCATCGGCTGCATGGGCGGAGACGCCTGAACTGACAGTCTATACCTACGACAGTTTCGTCACCGAATGGGGCCCCGGCCCGGCGATCGAAGAGGGGTTCGAGGCCGAATGCGGCTGCGATTTGAAATTCGTTGGCATGGGCGATGGCGCGGCCCTTTTGGCGCGTTTGAAACTTGAGGGCGCACGTTCCGACGCGGATATCGTGCTGGGGCTGGACACCAGCCTTGTCGCTGCCGCGAAAGTGACCGAGCTGTTTGCGCCGAGCGGGTTGCAGGCCGACTATGACCTGCCGATCACTTGGGAAGATGAGGTATTCGTCCCCTACGACTGGGGCTTTTTCGCCTTTGTCCACGGCACCGATCTGGACGCGCCCGGCGATTTCAAAGCGCTGGCTGAGAGCGATCTGAAAATCGTGATCCAAGACCCCCGTTCATCGACGCCCGGTTTGGGTCTGCTGATGTGGGTCAAAGCGGCTTATGGTGATGAGGCGCCCGAGGTTTGGGCGGGGCTGGCCGACAATGTCGTGACCGTCACCAAAGGCTGGTCCGAAGCCTACGGTCTGTTCCTCGAAGGCGAGGCCGATATGGTGCTAAGCTACACGACTTCCCCCGCCTACCACCTGATCGCCGAGGAAGACGACAGCAAGACAGCGGCGCTGTTTGACGAAGGCCACTACATGCAGATCGAAGTGGCGGGAAAGCTCGCGGGGTCGGATCAGCCGGAGCTGGCCGATCAGTTCCTGCAATACCTCGTCTCTGACGCCGCGCAATCGGTGCTGCCGACGACCAACTGGATGTACCCCGCCGTGACGCCCGAAGGCGGTCTGCCCGAAGGGTTTGACGGGATGATCCAGCCCGGCAAGGCGCTGTTGGTGCCGAACGGCGAAGTCCCCGCACTCCGTGAAGAGGCCTTGAACGAATGGCTGACCGCGCTGTCGCGTTAAGCGGCAAGACGGGGCTTTTCGCCGCCGCACTGGTCGCGGGCCTGATCCT
>NZ_LWER01000417.1:0-411 GCF_001634775.1 Sulfitobacter sp. HI0027 | reverse complement strand
GAGGCCCGTGCAGATGTTGCGGAAAGCGAGCTGGCGCAGGCCCGCGCGGTTGTCTCCTGCTCCGAGGCGATGATCCAAGAGCTCAAGCTCGAGATCGCCAAACTGCGCCGTGACAAATACGGTATCTCGTCAGAACGACGCGCCCGGCTGATCGATCAACTGGAACTGCAGCTTGAAGAGATGGAAGCGGCGGCCACCGAGGATGCCTTAGCCGCAGATCAAGCAAGCGAGAAAGCCAGCACGCTGCGCGCCTTCACGCGCCGCCATCCCGTGCGCAAGCCGTTCCCCGATCACCCGTTGCCCGGCAGTCGCTGCTTGCAGCGATGAGAGGGAGCCGCGCGAGCGGGTTGTTGTTGAGGCACCGGCCGCCTGCACTTGCTGTGGCTCGGACCGGATCGTGAAGATGGGCGA
>NZ_LWER01000416.1:0-282 GCF_001634775.1 Sulfitobacter sp. HI0027 | reverse complement strand
AGATGGTTGAAGAGGCCGCCTATGCGGCGGCCTCGTCGGTTTCGTCGATCACAGGCTGCAAGCCGTGGAGATAATCGGTCGCCCGCTGCGCGTGCGCGGCGGCGGTGAAGATGGCGCGCTTGTCATCCTTCAGGACCTTCAGCCAGCTGCCGATATAGGCGGCGTGGTCTTCGCGATCTTCGAGGGTCAGCCCTAGATCGGCGCAGAGGAACGCAGCGCCAAGCTCGGCCACGAGCTCTTCGAGGGCATAGCCTTCGTCACCGAAGCGCTTGCGGCCGAAAT
>NZ_LWER01000415.1:0-427 GCF_001634775.1 Sulfitobacter sp. HI0027 | reverse complement strand
GATGAGGCCAAAGACGCGCACGGCGACGACGACCACGCAGGTGAAGCCAAGGATGCGCACGGCGATGACGACCACGCCGGTGAAGCTAAAGATGCGCACGGTGATGATGACCACGCAGGTGAAGCCAAGGATGCGCACGGCGATGATGACCACGCAGGTGAAGCTAAAGATGCGCACGGCGACGACGACCACGCAGGTGAAGCCAAGGATGCGCACGGCGATGACGATCATGCAGGCGAAGCCAAGGATGCGCATGGCGATGACGACCACGCAGGTGAAGCCAAAGATGCGCATGGCGATGACGACCACGCAGGTGAAGCCAAGGATGCGCACGGCGATGACGATCATGCAGGCGAAGCCAAGGATGCGCATGGCGATGACGATCATGCAGGCGAAGCTGAAGGCGCACACGGCGATGAAGGCGGTG
>NZ_LWER01000414.1:0-282 GCF_001634775.1 Sulfitobacter sp. HI0027 | reverse complement strand
ATAAGTNCGGCCAGCCAGCAAGGGTCTTCTGTGGTTGCCGCCCGTAGTGCAAGAATTTTTTGACCCTATTGGCGAGTGATCGAGTGCGGTCTTCTGTAAGGCCTCGAGATGCGGCACTTCCAAAAGCCGCGGGCCGGGATGGTGATCAGCGGATCAGGTCCAAATCTGTTGAGCGAGCTCTGAGCTCGTAGGCCCTAACTGGTTTTCCCAATCCAGATCTATTCGATCGTTTTGCCCATTCAGGTCGTCGTCTTCTTACACTCCCCTTGGCACCGTCGCTAG
>NZ_LWER01000413.1:0-290 GCF_001634775.1 Sulfitobacter sp. HI0027 | reverse complement strand
GCTTCTGCCTTCCGCTGTGCAATCACACAATAGTAGCCACTGAGATTTGGCATTTCGCCATCAATGTAAAAATTCCGCTTTATGTCGCGATAGACTGTTGAGCGGTGTCTCCCAAGCTCAGCGGCTATTTTGTTGATCGAGAATTTTGCTCTGAGCATGTCCTCGATGATGCGTCTTTCACGCAAATCCAGCTCTGTATGTGCCATGTCTGTTCTCCTTGCTTTTTCAGCAAGATACCGGAAGTGTCGCAACCCAGTTTAGAATGTGCCCAATCGGCAGACGTTGCACTT
>NZ_LWER01000412.1:0-465 GCF_001634775.1 Sulfitobacter sp. HI0027 | reverse complement strand
TTGCGCTGACAAAAGCGCAGGTCCGTATGGCGCAAGCCGCCATGGCCAATCGCGACACGTCTGTTAGTGATCTCTGCAAGGAGTTGGGGATCAAGCCTGTTACGCTCTATCGATACGTAGATCCAAACGGAAATCTGCGTGAATACGGAAGCCGCGTCCTCAAAATGCCTTAGGGTGTCATTCTGCACTCAGCCGGAATCCACCCCTCATCGAGATACCGCTGCTGCCAGCGCCAGACCGTGGGTTTCGACGTGCCCGCGCGTCGCATAATCTCGAACGTGCCATGACCGTCCGCTGTGGCCAGGACGATCTCGGCCCGCCAGACAAGCTTGCGCGCAGTGTTGCGGTTGCTGATCAGGGCTTGAAGCTCAGTACGGTCGGCGGGGCCAAGGTAAAGGCAGATGTCATGGCGTCTCATGCCTCAAATATGGCACATCACGTTGCCGATGGGAATCTCCTGTCAGG
>NZ_LWER01000411.1:0-479 GCF_001634775.1 Sulfitobacter sp. HI0027 | reverse complement strand
TGTTCAAAGCCACAAGAAGGAAAGGACGGCTAATGATAGATACAATGATCGGAGTGGACCTGGCGAAGAATGTTTTCCATCTTCATGGGGCCAGCATGACCGGGCAGTTGAAATTTCGCAAGAAGCTGTCCCGGCCACAGTTTCGCGCGTTTCTTTCTACGCAACCGCCTGCCGTGATCGTCATGGAGGCCTGCGGCAGTGCCAGCTACTGGGCGCGAGTGTTGTCCGGGACGGGTCACGAGGTGAAACTGATCGCACCGCAGTATGTGAAACCATTTGTGAAACGCCAGAAGAATGATGCTGCGGATGCTGAAGCTATCGTCATCGCCGCGCAGCGGCCGGAGATGAGGTTTGTTCCGCCCAAGACCAAGAAACAACAGGCCCGTGCGATCCTGTTCCGGAACCGGGAGCGTTTGGTGAACCAGCGCACCGAGCTGGTAAACAGTCTACGATCAATCCTCTACGAGTTCGGGCACACT
>NZ_LWER01000410.1:0-664 GCF_001634775.1 Sulfitobacter sp. HI0027 | reverse complement strand
GAAGAACTTCCGGCGGGCATGTGACCAACACAACGCACTGGTCACGGGCCCCTCGTCGCGGTCTTCGCGATAGAGATCGTTGTATCCACCATAGGCGTCCATTGCCCGGCAGTGGTTTGCTTGCAAACCATGAGAGGGGGCTTGCAGCACACCTTGCCATCCGGCCAGATGCTGATTGGGATTGGTTGCGCCGCGATCTCGAGAGAAGCGGAAGAACGCCGCTGGTGGGGCGCCACCATTCCATGGCCGATCATCACGCACGTAGGTCCAGAGCCGGGCCTTTTTTGCACCGCCCCGCGCCAGAAGCGGCACGGTGGTATCATCGCCATGTAGGCGGTGAGCGGCACGCACATGGCTTTCGATCAGGGCATGGATCGGCTGCAAGGCGACAGTCGCGTGCCCGACCAAGTCGGCCAGCGTGGAGAGGCTCAGATCAACGCCTTCACGCGCAAAGCGCTCTGCCTGCCGGTTCAACGGCTGGTGCTGTCCGTATTTTTCGAAGATCAGCATTGCGATCAAGCTGGGTCCGGCCCATCCGCGCGGAATCGCATGGAACGGCGCCGGCGGCTGGCTAATCTTCTCGCAGGCCCGGCAAGTGAACTTCTCGCGCACAGTCTGGATCACCTTCCACTGACGTGGGATTACCTCCAGCGTCTCGGTGATG
>NZ_LWER01000409.1:0-691 GCF_001634775.1 Sulfitobacter sp. HI0027 | reverse complement strand
GCACGCGAGCTGACGGCATTGATCGAGCGGCGCGGAAAGCCTGGCATGATTGTCAGCGATAATGGGACCGAACTAACCAGTAACGCGATCCTGCGCTGGTGTTCCGAGCATCGGATCGAATGGCACTACATCGCGCCGGGCAAGCCCATGCAGAACGGCTTCGTCGAAAGCTTTAACGGGCGGATGCGCGACGAGCTACTTAACGAGACCATGTTCCGCAACCTGGCACATGCCCGCGTCGTGATCCCCGCATGGGCCACCGACTACAACACCGAACGCCCGCATTCGGCCTTGAATTACCAGACCCCGGCCGACTACGCGCGGACCCTGACCACCGCAATCGCCCGCCCCGATACGCGAGATGAAAGCTCCGCGTGTCGGGCGATTGCTCAACCTGCGCCAATCGGCGTAAACATCAATCGGGCTCAAGTCACAGCTGGATGAGAGTTCCGTGGCAGGTCAGGTGCAAGAAGGGCTCGGCCGCGATCCCCATGCGGGTGAGATATTTTGCTTCCGAGGTCGTAAGGGCGACCTCGTCAAGATCCTGTGGCATGATGGCGTGGGCATGTCGCTTTATCTAAAGCGCCTGGAGGCAGGCAAGTTCATCTGGCCCGTGAGCCGGTCGGGCGAAGCGGTGCAGATATCGGCGGCGCAGTTAGGCTATCTTCTGGAGGGCATCGACTGGCGCAAT
>NZ_LWER01000408.1:0-14954 GCF_001634775.1 Sulfitobacter sp. HI0027 | reverse complement strand
CAATGCCGGGGGTCTCACCGCTGTAGTCAATGGCCACGCGCCGCGCCCGCGCATTTCGAAACCCCATTGGGGCGGCGCGTGGCCATTGACTACAGCGGTGAGACCCCCGGCATTGCCCTGCGCCTACAAGAGATGTTCGGCGTTACCCGCCATCCAACGGTGGGCGGGCAGCCATTGCAGGTCACCCTGCTCTCCCCCGCTCAGCGCCCGGTGCAGGTCACGATGGACATCCCCGGATTTTGGGCAAGTTCCTACGGCGATGTGCGAAAAGACATGCGCGGACGTTACCCGCGCCACCCGTGGCCCGAAGACCCTACGGTCGCAGACCCGACCCTGCGGGCCAAACCGCGCGGCACCTGAGACGACAACGCGCGCCGAAAGCGGCGCGCGGTCTAATCGTCAGAGCGTCCGTGCTCAGGCGGCGGTGAATTTCAATGAGACGCCGTTAATGCAATGCCGCTTGCCCGTAGGCTCGGGCCCGTCATCAAAGATATGGCCCAGATGGCTGCCGCAACGGTCGCAATGCACCTCGGTCCGGCGCATAAAGAAACTGTTGTCGGACATCGTCTCGACCGCATTTTCTAGCGGTTGGTAAAAGCTCGGCCAGCCGGTGCCGCTTTTGAACTTGGTCGCGGCATCGTAGAGCGGCTGGTCACAGCCTTTGCAAATGAATGTCCCGGCGCGCGTCTCATCATTCAGGGGGCTGGTAAAGGCGCGTTCCGTATCGCCTTCGCGCATGACCGCATATTCGGTATCGCTCAGCATGGCGCGCCACTCGGTTTCCGTTCGCTCAACCTCAAAATCGCCTTCGACATAGGCTGCCAAAGCGCCGCGTGCGCCCAACCCGATGGCGGTGGCGCCCAGAAAGGTCGATGTCAGAAAATGACGTCTGTTCATGGTGTTACTCCTCGCTTTCGGATTAGGTCAACGCCGGACCAGCATGGAGGTACTGGTCCGGCCACATCGTGCGGGTTGCCTATTACTTGGGCACCAGCACGCTGTTTACAACATGGATGACGCCGTTGGACTGGTTCACATCTGCGATAGTCACGCGCGATGCATTGCCGCTCTCGTCGATGATGTAGACGTTGTTACCCTTCACCTGTGCCGACAGCGCGTCGCCGGACACGGCGTTAAAGTGGTAGAACCCATCGCTGGAGGCGCGCGCCTTGGCGGCGATGTCGGCAGCAGACCAGTTGCCCGCGACCACATGCGCAGTCAGCACTTTGGTCAGCATGTCTTTGTTCTCGGGCTTGAGCAGCGTGTCGACGGTGCCAGCGGGCAGCGCATCAAAGGCGGAATTGACCGGGGCGAAAACGGTGAACGGACCTTCGGAGGCCAGCGTGTCGACCAGACCGGCGGCTTTCACGGCGGCGACCAGCGTGGTGTGATCGGCGGAGTTCACGGCGTTCTCGACGATGTTTTTGTTCTCGAACATGGGCGCGCCGCCCACTTCGGGATTGGCAGCGATGGCACCGGTGGCCAACAGGGCGACAGTGGCGGTCGCGGCGGCAAATGTCTTGAGCGTTTTCATCTGGTTTCCTCCTCAGATGCCCCCCGTTGTGGGCGGCGATACTGGACCCACGGGCCAAGAGTGAGAGGAGTTTCAGAATGGTTCAAAAAATTCGAAATAAAGTTGTAGCGCGTTGTTTTAAACTAGAAAAGTGAAACGCCCCACTCGATCAGAGAAGGGCGTTTCGGGGTCTAGAGTTCGGCCACGGTACCGGCAGCCATGATGGTGCCGGTGGGGGCACCGTCAGGGGCGCCGCCCGGTGGCTCATCCGTGATGGCCAGTGTGATTTGCGCGGCCTCGGGTGCCAAATCGGCGGGCAAGACCACGCGGTTGACTTCACCCTCAGGCAACACGCCCAAAGAGATCGGCGCGCGGTCCGGCAAGATGGCCCAAAGCTCCAGCACGCGGCCTTCGGGTGCGGTGCCCGAGACCCGGCGCAGCGCGATATCGCCGCGCGACATGTCCATGACAGCCAGCAGTTCCAGCGCGCTGTCTTCGGCGGCCATGCGGGTGGCATAGACCTCGCCCGGCGACTGAACCGGTGCCTCGCGCAGCACCGGCAAGGCAAGGAAGGCCACGGTGGCGAGTGCCGCAACCGATATCACTTGCCAGAGCCAGAGCCGCTGCATCAACGGCACCTGCCGCGCGGGGAAGAGCCGCGACATCAGCGTGCGGCGCAGTTTCGCAGGCGGGTCGACGGGCGCGATATCGTCGGTCATCGCCACGAAACGCTCCTGCCAATCGGCGACGCTGCGGGAAAAATCACGGTCTTGAAGTAGGCGCGCGCGCGCCGCCGCACGGTCTTCGCCTTCCAGCAGGCCCAAGGCCACTTCGGCGGCCAGAAGATCGTCGTCTCCGGCTGGAATGATGGGGGTGTCACTCATGCGCTCATACACTCCCGCAGGCTCATCAACCCGCGACGCAGCCAAGTGCGCATGGTATTGAGCGGCACGTTGAAACGCTGCGCAAGGTCGGCATAGCTGTCGCCGTCGAGATAGGCACCGCGCACGGCAGCGCCCCGGTCGGCCTCTAAATCGTCGAGGCAGCCGGTCAGGCGCTTCGCTTCGGATGCGGCCACGGCGGATTGCTCGGGGTTCGGCCCCGGCGCGGCCAGTTCCAGCCCCGGCGTATCGATATTCTGATGGCCTTTGCGGGTGGCGCGCAGCCGGTCGATCGCAGTGTTGCGCGCAATGGTGATCAGCCACGTCATCGGCGACAGGCCATTGGCCAGATAGCGGTCGGAATGGTTCCAGATTTTGACGAAACTGTCCTGCATGGCGTCCTCTGCTGCGGCCCGTGTATCCAACACACGCAGGCAGACCCCGAATAGTTTCGCAGACACCCGATCATAAAGCGCCTCAAAGGCGGCACGATCCCCCAATGCAACCTGTGCAATCAGACGTTCAATCTCTTCACGGTCGCTGTCCAAGGGCCACTCCTTCGGGCGGTGATATCTTTTGCGGCACATCGATCATGGTGCGACAGCCGCTACAAAAGTCAACGATGCAATAGAACCGCATCTTTTGAATACCACCCTGCCCCAACCTAGGGCAGTCGCGCAACCCATCGCGGAAAAACGAAAAATCGCCCTGCCGTTCACAAAGATTGCAGGCTCTGGATGCTTAGGCTACCCACAATTCAGAGGGGAATGCGCAAAGGGAGACTGTGCATGCAAAACGCGCTTGAGACGTCATATGACGTGGTGATCGTGGGCGGGGCCATCTACGGCTCGGCACTGGCTTGGTGGCTGACCAACACGCCGGGATTTGACGGCGAAGTGCTGGTGGTGGAGCGTGACCCCACCTATGAGTTTGCCTCAACCAGCCACACAAATTCCTGCATCCGCCAGCAGTTCACCGCGCCGGTAAACATCCAGATTTCGCAGTTCGGGGCCGAGTTTATTAAGAACTTCCGCCACTTCATGCATGACGATCCCGAGGTGCCGGACCTGGCGCTGCAGAGCTTTGGCTATCTCTACCTTGCCGACACGCCCGAGTTTGCCCAGACCCTGCGCGAGGCGCAGAGCATTCAGGCCTCCATGGGCGCGCATACCCAGCATATGACCAAGGATGAAATCGCCGCGCGCTATCCATTTTACATGCTCGACGATGTCATCGCGGGCAACCACAACACGGTGAACGAAGGCTACTTTGACGGCGGCACGATGTTCGACTGGTTCAAACGTATGGCCAAGCGGCGCGGCGTGACCTTTATCCACGACGAAGTGACGGGAATGACCCTGAACGCGGCTGGCAGCGCCGTGGATGCCGTGAAGTTAAAATCCGGCGCAAAGGTCGCTTGTGGCACGGTGGTCAACGCCTCTGGCCCCCGCGCGGCGGCGACGGCGCAGATGGCCGGGATCGCCCTGCCCGTGGTGCCGCGCAAGCGCTACACCTTCATCTTTGATGCAGCGGAGCCGCTGGAGATGGACCTGCCGCTGACCATCGACCCCAGCGGCGTGCATATGCGCCAAGAGGGCAAATATTATATGGCAGGCTGCCCGCCCGAAGATGACTATGACGCGGCCTATGATGACTTTGCCTTTGATCATTCGATTTGGGAGGAGAAAGTCTGGCCCATCATTGCCACCCGCGTTCCGGCCTTTGAACGGGTCAAGGTGATCAATGAATGGGTCGGCCACTACGCCTTTAACACTGTGGATCAGAACGCAATTGTCGGGCGGCACGACAAGGTCGAGAACTTCGTCTTTATGAACGGGTTTTCCGGCCATGGGTTGCAGCAGGCCCCCGCCATCGGGCGCGGCACGGCTGAGTTGATCACCCATGGCGCCTATCGCACGCTAGACCTCACGCCGCTGGACTACGCGCGGATCGTGCGTTCCGAGAAATTCATCGAAAAGGCCGTGATATGAAGCACCCCGAGAATACATTCCTCACGGCCATCCGCGCCGGGAAAAAGCAACTGGGCCTCTGGGTCTCCCTCTCGGATGGCTATGCCGCCGAGGTGGTGGCTCATGCGGGCTATGACTGGGTGATGCTGGATATGGAGCACGCGCCGAGCGACATGAAATCGGTGCTGGGGCAGCTGCAGGCGTTCTCGGGCAGTGACACCACGGCGATGGTGCGGCCCGATTGGAACGACGCGGTCAAGGTCAAACGCCTGATGGATCTCGGCGCGCCGGGGCTGCTGTTTCCGATGGTGCAATCGCCTGAAGAGGCCCGCGCCGCCGTGGCCGCCTGCCGCTACCCGCCGCGCGGTGTCCGGGGGGTGGCCGGGCTGAACCGCGCCAACCAGTTTGGCCGGGTCGAGGATTACAACACCGAAGTTGAGAGCCAGACCGCCATCCTGATCCAGCTTGAGACCCGCGCCGCCGTTGAAAACGCCGCCGCCTTTGCCGAGGTTGAGGGGATCGACGGAATCTTCTTTGGCCCCGCCGATATCGCCGCCGACATGGGCCACCTCGGTCAGACCCTGCACCCCGAGGTCTGGGAGGTGATCCGCCCCGCCGCCAATCTGCTGATGGACAAGGGCATTCCCGTGGGCACGCTGGTCACCGACCCCGATTTCGCCGCCGAATTGCTGAACGAAGGCTTCACCTTTGTCGCCTGCGGCACGGACGTTGGTCTTTTGGCCAAAGGGGCCGATGCGCTGCGCGCCCAAGTGCGCGACAAGATTTCTGAGACGTGAAAGGAAGATGTTATGAAATTTAAGAAACTGGTCCTGACAGGTGCTGCCGGTCGGCTTGGCTCTTACCTGCGTGAGCCGCTGGCCGCGATGTGCGAAGAATTGGTCAGCTCCGACATCGCCGAGGACATCGGCAAGCTTTATGAGGGCGAGCGCTATCAGAAGGCCGATCTGGCAGAATACGATCAGGTCGCCGCCCTGATGGAAGGGGCCGACATGGTGGTGCATTTCGGTGCCATCGTGGACGAAAAACCCTTTATGGAGCTGCTCGGCCCGAACTTCGTCGGCTCTTACAACGTGTGGGAAGCGGCCTATCAAGCAGGCGCACGCCGCGTCGTCTATGCCTCCTCAATCCATGCCGTGGGGATGCACAAGAAATCCGATTTCATCGGCATTGACGCCCCCCACAAGCCTGACACATTCTACGGCCTCGCCAAATGCTTCACCGAAGACCTCGGCTCAATGTATTGGGACAAACGCCAGCTTGAGTCCGTGCATCTGCGCATCCTCAGCGCCGCGCAGGTCAACAACTCCCGCGCGCTTGGTTCGTGGCTCAGCTATGACGATCTGATCCAACTGGTGACCCGCGCCGTTGACACGCCCTCGGTCGGTTTCTCGGTCATCTACGGTGTGTCGAACAACGACCGCGCGCCGGTGGACAATGCCAAGGCCGCCTTCCTCGGCTACCGGCCCAAGGACAACGCAGAGCAATTCGCCGAAAAAGTGCTGGCCGAAGAAGGCCCTGTCGACATCACCGACCCCGGTCAGATGTGCCACGGCGGCCCCTTCGCCAAGGTCGATCTGGGCGAAAGCGGCATTGCACAGATGACCATCGTCGACGACAAAAAAGAGACCTGATCAAGCGCGCAGGAGAGACCGTCATGAAGCTACAAGATCTCGATATCATCGTGACGGCCCCGCCCGCCCCCGGCTGGGGCGGGCGCTATTGGATACTGGTCAAAGTAACCACCGACACCGGCGTGACCGGCTGGGGCGAATGCTATGCCGCCAGCGTCGGGCCCGACGCGATGCGCGCGGTGATCGAGGATGTCTTTGCCCGCCACATGCAGGGCGAAAACCCCGAGAATATCGAGTTGATGTTCCGCCGCGCCTATTCATCGGGCTTCACCCAGCGGCCAGACCTGACCGTCATGGGCGCGTTTTCGGGGCTAGAGATCGCCTGTTGGGACATCCTTGGCAAAGACCGCGACCGTCCGGTGCATGCGTTGATCGGCGGGCGCACCAATGACCGGGTGCGCGGCTATACCTACCTCTACCCGCTGCCGCATCACAGCATGGCGGAGTTTTGGACCTCGCCCGAGATGGCAGCGGAATCGGCGGCAGATTGCGTGGCACGCGGCTATACGGCGGTGAAATTCGACCCCGCTGGCCCCTATACGCTGCGCGGCGGGCATATGCCTGCGATGTCGGATATCAGCACCTCGGCGGCGTTCTGCAAAGCCATCCGTGAGGCCGTTGGCGACCGTGCCGATCTGCTCTTTGGCACCCATGGACAGTTCACCACCGCAGGCGCGATCCGGCTGGGCCAAGCGATCGAACCCTACAGCCCGCTCTGGTACGAAGAGCCGATCCCCCCAGACGCGCCTGAGCAGATGGCTAAGGTCGCGCGCGGCGTGCGCGTCCCCGTGGCCACCGGCGAGCGGCTGACCACCAAGGCCGAGTTTGCGCCGCTCTTGCGTGCCGGGGCGGCGGAGATTTTGCAACCGGCGCTTGGCCGCGTGGGCGGTATCGCCGAGGCCAAAAAGATCGCCGCCATGGCCGAGGTCTATAACGCGCAGGTGGCACCGCATCTCTATGCTGGGCCGGTGGAATGGGCGGCGAATGTGCAGCTTGCCACGGCGATCCCGAATATTCTGATGTGCGAGTGCATTGAGACGCCGTTTCATGACCAGCTGATCAAAGGGTCGATCCGGGTGGAGGATGGGTTCATCACCGCACCCGAAGCGCCCGGTCTGGGGATCGAAGTGGACGAAGACCTCGCCCGCGCGCATCCCTACACAGGCGATGGCCTGCATCTTGAGATGCGCGAAGCGCCTTGTGACTATGTGAATGGGAATAATTTTCAGGGCGGTGCGCCAGCGGATAGCCACTAGGCGCGCAGGGCTATGGGCCACGGAAAACCGAGGGCCATAGCCTGCCTGCGGGTCGGCGCCTGCCGCTTGAATCCGGTCCGGGTGGCACCTACGCCCTCCCCACCAACTCCCGCGCCGCCGCCACGATCCCCTCCCGCGAGGGAAGGGTTGCCGCATAGGCCGGACCCGTTGCGATAAAACTATCCTCCGCCGTCAGCCGCGCAAAACGCTCAACACCGCGCTCGGCCATCAGCGCCATCAGGGCTTCGGCCTGCCCGCCGGTGCGGCGGCATTCATCAACGATCAGCACAGGCCGATCCCCGATTGCTGCCAACAGCGCCTCTTCCGGCAGTGGGGCCAACCAACGCAGGTCTATCACCCGCACCGCGACACCCTGCTTTGCCAGATCATGCGCCGCCTGCTGGCTCAGATAATGCCCGTTGCCATAGCTCACGATCGCCAGATCGGCCCCCTCGCCCGTGACACCAACCTCGCCCAAACCGATCCGCCGATCAGGTGCCGGGTAGTGCCGCATCCAGCCGCCGTCCCCGGCCTCCAGCAAATCCCTCGTCGGATAGAGCGCGATGGGCTCGACAAAAACCACAACCCGCTGCTCCTCACGCGCCAAACGGTGCGCCTCGCGCAGCATCATCGCCGCATCATCCCCCGCCGAGGGGCAAGCAATGATGATCCCCGGAATGTCACGCAACACGGCCAGCGAATTGTCATTGTGAAAATGCCCACCAAAGCCCTTCTGATAGCCCAGCCCGGCGATGCGCAGCACCATCGGATTGCTCCACTGCCCGTCCGAGAAGAACGGCAACGTCGCCGCTTCGCCGCGCAACTGGTCTTCGGCATTGTGCAGATAGGCGAGGAACTGGATCTCAGGCATCGGCACGAAACCGTTATGCGCCATACCGATGGCGAGACCCAGAATGCTCTGTTCATCCAACAGCGTGTCGATCACACGCCCCGGCCCAAACCGGCCCTGCAACTTTTGTGTCACGCCATAGACCCCGCCCTTACGGCCCACGTCCTCGCCCATCAACATGGTCTCGGAATGCGAGAGCATCAGATCATGCAGCGCCCAGTTGATCAGCCGCGACATCGGCTGCGGGTTGTCCATTTGCGCCATGTCGCTGCCAAAGGTTTCGGCCCGCACTTCCGCGCTCGGCCCATTGCTCGGCGCGCAGTCGCGTTTGGGCGGCACGAGGCTCGCCATCACATCGGATGCCGTCTTGAGACGCGGGCGTTTGATCACCTCTGCCGCCGCTTTCGCCACGGCATCTTGGGTCTCGCGGTAAATCTCCAGCGCCTCATCGGCGTTCATTCCGGCCTCCACCAACAGGCGCGCGGAATGCAGCAGCGGATCGTTCGCCTCATCGGCCTCGACCTCTGCACGCGGCAGATAGGAAGTCGCCACATCCGCCCCCGCATGACCATAGAGCCGCACAGTGCGTAGATGCAGGAAGGCGGGCTTACGGTGGACCCGAACATAATCCGCCGCTTCCTTCGCCGCTGCATAGGCCGCATGAAGGTCCAGCCCATCGCCCTCAAAATACTTCAAGCCCGGACGGGCAGACATGGAGGCTTTGATCCAGCCCGTCGGGGTCTTGGTCGAAATCCCGATGCCATTGTCCTCACAGACGAAAAGCAACGGCAGCGGCACGCCCTGAACGGCGGTCCAACAGGCGGCATTGATCGCGCCCTGCGCGGTGGAGTGGTTGGCCGAGGCATCGCCGAAACCGCACATGGCAATCGCATCGCGCGGCAGGATCGCGTGCTCGGGCCGGTTGCGCCGTGCCATGCCGATGGAATGCGCGGCCCCCACGGCCTTGGGCAGGTGGCTGGCAATGGTCGAGGTCTGCGGCGGGATCATCAGCGGGCGCGAGCCCAGCACCTTGTGCCGCCCGCCACTGATCGGATCCTCAGCCGAACAGGCGAAACTCAGGAGCATATCGCGCAGCATGTCCTGCCCCTCGGCCTGATCGGCCCGGGCGATCTGGAAAGCCGCATCGCGGTAATGCAGGAAGGCGATGTCATCGACGCGCAGCGCCGCCGCCACCGCCGCCATACCTTCGTGCCCAGACGAGCCGATGGTGTAAAACCCCTGCCCCTCTTTCTGCATCACACGGCTTTGCAGGTCGAGCGCACGGCTCAGCACCTGCGCGCGGTAGAGCTGCTCCAACGCGGCCCGATCAAGCGCCTTCTTGTCGGAGGTGGAAACGGGAAAATCCCCCGCCGCGACGCGACGGAGGAAGTTCTCATGAACGATGGCAACGCGGTCCATGGGGCCTCTTGGAATAGGAAGTAATCGCACTCGGCGAAAGCATTTCGGCCAGAAAGAAAGGCGCCGCCTCTCGTTCTGGCCATAAGTATTTGAGAGTGGCCGGGGGAACAGTTCCCCCCATTGCCGGTCTTTAGAAGAACGCCTGCAGGCCAGTCTGGGCGCGGCCCAAGATCAGGGCGTGCACGTCATGGGTGCCCTCATAGGTGTTCACCGTCTCAAGGTTCATCATGTGACGGATCACTTGGAATTCACCCGAGATGCCGTTGCCGCCGTGCATGTCACGCGACATGCGCGCCACGTCGAGCGCCTTGCCACAGTTGTTGCGCTTGACGATCGAAACCATCTCAGGCGCGGCATTGGCGGCATCCATCAAACGACCCACTTGCAGCGAGCCCTGCAGGCCGAGCGAAATCTCGGTCATCATGTCGGCCAGCTTTTTCTGGAAAAGCTGGGTCTGGGCCAGCGGCTTGTTAAACTGTTTGCGGTCCAACCCGTACTGCAGCGCGGCGTGCCAGCAGAATTCCGCAGCACCCATTGCACCCCAAGAGATGCCATAGCGCGCGCGGTTCAAACAGCCGAACGGCCCCTTCAGCCCCTGCACGTTGGGCAGCAGCGCATCTTCGCCCACTTCGACGCCATCCATCACGATCTCGCCGGTGATCGAGGCGCGCAAGCTGAGCTTGTTGCCCACTTTCGGCGCGCTCAGGCCCTTCATGCCCTTCTCCAGCACGAAGCCGCGGATCTTGCCATCATGCGCCTCGGATTTGGCCCAAACCACGAAGACATCGGCGATGGGGGAGTTCGAGATCCACATCTTGGAGCCGGTCAGCTTGTAGCCATTCTCGGTCTTCACGGCGCGGGTTTTCATGCCCGCAGGGTCGGAACCTGCGTCAGGCTCTGTCAGGCCAAAGCAGCCGATCCATTCGCCCGAGCAGAGCTTCGGCAGATACTTTTGGCGCTGCTCTTCGGAGCCATAGGCATAGATCGGGTACATCACGAGGCTCGCCTGCACCGACATCATCGACCGGTAGCCGCTGTCGACCCGTTCAACTTCGCGCGCGACGAGGCCGTAGGAGACATAGCTGCCGCCCAGCCCGCCGTATTCCTCGGGGATGGTGACACCCAAAAGGCCCATCTCGCCCATCTCGCGGAAGATTTCGGGGTCGGTCTTTTCCTCGGCAAAGGCTTCGATGACGCGCGGTTGCAGCTTTTCCTGCGCATAGGCACGGGCGCTGTCGCGGATCATGCGTTCGTCTTCGCTCAACTGGCTGTCGAGGCGGAAGGGATCCTGCCAATCGAAGGTGCCAAGATCGGGTTTGTCCTTGGCGCGCAGCTTGGGGGCGTCTGCAGTCATGATGCATCCTTTCGGGTGATGTGATTTGCGGCAGTATTGCAAATTGGCGGCGCAAACTCTATCGCTGCTTTGTCCTGAGTTCATGAGAAAAAGTCATATGATCGCGCCGCGCCGCTTCCTGCCTTCGATCTCGGCCCTGCTGTCTTTCGAGGCTGTGGTGCGGCTGGGCACCGCCACGGCGGCGGCACAGGAACTGAACCTGACGCAGAGCGCAGTAAGCCGCCAGATCAAAACGCTGGAGGAACAGCTAGGCGTGTCGCTGATGATCCGTCAGGGCCGCCGGCTGAGCCCGACGCAGGCGGGGTTGGATTATGTTGCGCAGGTGCGCGACATCCTGAACCGGCTGGCGCAGGCCTCGGTTTCGGCCCGGACGAACCCCACGGGCGGCACGCTGGATCTGGCGATCTTGCCCGCCTTTGGCATGCATTGGCTGGCCCCCCGGCTGCGCGACTTCGCAAGGGATCATCCAGAGGTAACGGTGAACCTTTCGACCCGGTTGCGGCCCTTCGCCTTTGCAGGCAGCCGATTCGACGCCGCCATTCATTTTGGTCATGAAGACTGGCCCGGCGTGCGCTATCTGCCGCTTTTGCCGGAAACGGTGGTGGCCGTCTGTGCGCCTGATTTACTGGCCGAACCTTTGGAGGATGCGCGCGATGTGCGGCATCTGCCGTTGTTGCATCTGGAAACCCGCCCGCGCGGGTGGGCGCGGTGGCTATCATCGTTGGGGGTAACCGATGAGCCGCCCGGCGGGATGATGTTCGACCAATTTTCGACCATGGCGCAGGCGGCGATCCACGGGCTGGGGGTGGCTCTGCTGCCGACCTTTTTCGCCCGCCCCTACCTGCGCGACGGGCAATTGGTGCTGGCCGCGTCGCAAACCACGCAGAGCATCGGCAATTACTATCTCGTCTGGCCCGAAGACCGGGATGAGACCGCGGCGCTTGCGTCTTTCCGCGGCTGGCTCGCCCAGCAGGCAGAGCCCGCGACAGACTGATAATCCGGCCCGAACCGGCCAAAGTTATGCCGCATTTACATTGTATAAAACCGGCTAACCCGCCCGCATCGGGCGATCCAAAGGAGCAGATGATGCTAAGTTCATACCGCAAAAGCGCCGGTGCTCTGGCCCTCGCCCTGAGCGTTTGCGCAGCCAGCGCCATGGCCGAGAACCGCAACGTGCTGATCGTTGACGGTGCCTATTTCCCAGCGCTTTCGCATGTGCAGCCGGGCGATCAGGTGGTCTTTACCAACAATGCCACGGGCAGCCACACGATCACCGGTGAAGGCGATGCCTGGACCAGTGACGCGATCCCCGTGAACGGGAGCTATACGCTCGACATTACGGCAGAGACCCCGACGACCTTCAGTGGCCAGACCTTGGAAGAGCCTGCCTTTGAAGGGGCGATCAGTTTCGACTAACCGGCCCCGCGGTTGCGCGGCCCATTCAGACCTACCAAAGCCCCGCCCTCAACCGCGGGGCTTTGGTGCTTCATCGCTGAGCCTTACTGAGCAAAGACACGTTCCATATCGGCAAAGCCTTTGACCTCGATCGGGTTGCCCGAAGGGTCGCGGAAGAACATCGTCGCCTGCTCGCCCGGCTCCCCTTCGAAACGCGGCGACGGTTCGATCACGAAATCAACCTTCGCGCCTTTCAGCCGCTCGGCCAGCGCCTTCCAATCGTCCATCTGCAAGACCACCCCCAGATGCGGCATCGGCACCATATGTTCGCCCACCTTGCCGGTGGCTTCGGTGGCGAAAGGCTCCCCCAGATGCATCGAAATTTGGTGGCCAAAGAAGGAATAATCGACCCAAGTCTCGGTCGAGCGGCCCTCGGTGCAGCCCAGCACATCGCCGTAGAAGGCGCGGGTCTCATCAAGGTCGCGAACGTTATAGGCAAGGTGGAAGGGGGTCAGCATGGGTGGTCTCCTGTTTCGGTTGCCGTCTGTGTATCCCGTAGCGGGAAAGGTGCAAGAGGCGGTCGGTTTGTGCGGACTTGGCAGCGGGCGCAATAGCCCGGAATCAAGGGCGTATGCCCGCCGGGCAGCGCCAGACCGCCCGGACGGGCTGGCGCTGCCCGGCCCCTAAACAAAAAGGGCGCGCCCAATCGGACGCGCCCTTTCGCTCAGGTCAGTGAGCTTACTTCATCGTAATGCGGCCATCGGTGTAGGGCTTGTAGCTGCCACTCTTTGCCAGATACTCCGCCGTCACATCGGCCAGATCGGGGCCGAAGTCACAGGCATTCTCGGCGTCCTTGAACATCGCGTAGCCATCGCCGCCGTTGCGGACATAGTTATTGGACACGGCGCCATAGGTCTTTTCAGGATCAATCGGCGCGCCCGCGACCATCACATCGCTGATGCGGCTGCCCGGCTCGGCCTTGGGATCAAAGGTGTAGGACATGCCCGCCACCTGCGGGAAGCGGCCCGCGCCGTCTTCCAACTGGCTCACACCATTCTCCAGCGCCTCGATCAGGGTGGCACCGCTGATCTGGAAGGTCGACAGCGTGTTCTGGAACGGCAGCACGGTCAGCACCTCGCCCATGGTCACCTCGCCCGCGTCGATCGACGCGCGCAAGCCGCCCGCGTTCGAGATCGCGATGTCGATACCTTGATCCTTCACCCGGTCCAACATGGCGTCGGACACGAGGTTGCCCATGGCGCATTCCTGCGCGCGACAGTTGCCGCGCTCCCCGTCGATTGCCTCGGCTGCATCGGCCACCACCCGGTTGCGGATTTCCTCAAGCGGCTTGGCAGCTTCGGCGATACGGTCAACGGTGGGCTGATCCTCGGTCACAGCCGCGTCCATGATCAGCGGCTCGCCCTCGGCCTTGGTGATATTACCCTCATCATCGAAGGTCACATTCAGCTCACCCAAGAATTTGCCGTAGGCATAGGCCTGCACGATCGCGGTCTCACCCACCATCGTCGGATAGGGGCCCTCGGCACGCTCGTTCGTGTTGCTAAGCAGCGTGTTGGTGTGGCCGCCCACTATCACATCGACGCCCGTTGTTTCTGCCGCAACCTTTTGGTCGACGCCATAGCCCGAGTGGCTGAGCACGATGATCTTGTTCACGCCTTTGGCGATTAGCAGATCGACCTCCCCCTGCACCGCTGCGACCGGGTCAGAAAAGGTGACATTGTCGCCGGGGCTGGCGAGCTCATGGGTATCCTCTGGGGTCAGACCGATCAGGCCAATTTTTTCTCCCCCCTTCTCGATCACGGTGGATTTGGCCAGCTTGTCGGCCAGAAGCGGTTCGCCCGAGACATCGGCGTTGGACATCAGCACCGGGAATTCCACCGCATCCATAAAGCCGCGCAGAACTTCGGGGCCATCGTCGAATTCATGGTTGCCCACGGTCATCGCGTCATAGCCCATCTGGTTCATCATCTCAGCGGCGAGTGTACCCTTGTACTGGGTGTAAAATAGCGTGCCCTGAAACTGGTCACCGCCATCCACAAGCATGCTGTTGCCTGCCCGCTCGCGCGCCTCGGCGATCGCGGTCATCAGACGGGCAGAGCCGCCGAAACATTCGCCAGCGGTATTGTCTTCGGCGCTGCAGGGGCCGTCATATTTGCTGATCGGCTCAAACCGATCATGGAAATCATTGGTGTGTAAAATGGTCAGATTATATTCAGCCGCCGCCATGCCACTGGTCAAAGCCAGCGCTGCGGTCGCGGTCAGGAATTGTTTCATGATAGTTCCCCTGTTGGTTGTTATGCCGGTATCGTGGCGCGGGGTTTGGTCTGTGTCAAAGATCATATCGCCTGCCCTATGGTCACCCGCAGGTCTTGACCCCGCCCCGCCCGGCGGGCATCACAAGCCATGCTGATTTTCAAGATATTCCGCGCAGACGAATGGGCTGCGCTGCGCAAGAACGGGGTCTCAGACGGGGCGCCGATTGATGTCACCGATGGCTACGTGCATTTCTCCACCGCCGAACAGGCCGAAGAAACCGCCGCCAAGCATTTCAAAGGCGAAGAGGGTCTGTTCCTGCTCGCTCTTGAGGCCGAAAGCTTGGGCGATGCGCTGAAATGGGAGCCGTCGCGGGGCGGCGCGCTTTTC